>CAYRDV010000137.1:0-14413 GCA_964422885.1 uncultured Candidatus Sericytochromatia bacterium | reverse complement strand
ACAGGTTTAAACCTACAAACAAGCAATATATGGTTTTGCAAAATATATGAGAGATGCCTTACCAAATGCTACTTATCTTGGCTTTACAGGCACACCTATTGAAAAAAGAGATGTAAATACTCCTATGGTATTTGGTAATTATGTTGATGTTTATGATATTGCCCAAGCCGTAGAAGCGGAGCAACGGTTAAAATTTATTATGAAAGGAGATTAGCAAAAATAAACCTGAGTGAAGAAGGTAAGAAGTTAGTTTCAGATTTAGACAATGAACTTGATCAGGATGAATCTGAAAACCAGAAAGAAAAAACAAAATGGACTCAATTAGAAGCTTTCTGAGCCCAGTAGATGTCCGTGGGCCGTTTTTTATCTGTTTTTTGCTTTTCTTAACTTAGCTAAATTTTTGGAAATTGTTAAAGCATTTTTGGATGCTGGAGATAAAGCTATTTTTGCAGCAGAATTCTTATTGGTTAAAGTTGAGCCTAATATATCTAACAGAATATCCAGTGCTCCTGAAAGGATTGGCATTACCAGAGAATCACCAACTTCCTGCTTATTAAGAAAACCATCTTTATTTTTATCAGCTTCCTGAAATTTTGGACCTTCCAACATCATACTTGCTTCATCAGCACTTACTTTTCCATCAGAATTAGAATCAAACATTGCAAACATCTGGTCAATCTGTGGGTTTATTTCTACCATTAATTCTTTTCCTTTAGTGTTACAGTACTTTTTCATTTCAGTAGGTAGAATTACACCATCTCTGTTTAAGTCAATTTCATTAAAATCGTCTTTTTTAATGTCTTCTACCATACTTGGATCAATACTTCCCATTTTGGAAGCAAGAACATTATTTCCATTTACATATTCTGTATGCTCTACTTTTTTATTTTTATCTTTATCGTAAAATACAAAAGCTTTTTCTCCGAAAGCCTGATATTTTTGTACCAGTGTATTAGCAGCAGAAATATTAATAGAATTGACTTCTTCAATAGAAAGGTTTTGCATTGGTAGAGGAGCAAGCTCATTATTACTACCACAGGCTGTAATATTTAATGCTAATGCAAGTGAACAAAAACCAAGTATAAATTTTTTCATGACAAATACCTCTTATCTCTATAACTATTTATAGAAATTTTATAGGATTAATTTTTTTTAACTTGCTAAACTTTTAATATTTTACTGTTAACCAAATATTAACCTTTGTTTTTTATTGCTTTTTAGAATTTTGCTCCTTTTTTTATTCAATTTCATTAATTTAATATTTAATTAAATATAGGTAAAATAATTATTCAGGTCTTTTTAGAATAAAACAAAGCAATTTTAAATCAATTTAAAAAGAAAAATCCAAAGGTAAAATGTGAGTAAACCTGATTGGATTCTGACAAATTATTAAATTATAAAAGAAATTAAATTTATAATTTACTTAAATTCTTTAATTTAATAATTTTTTTATTCTTTATATTATTATTTTAGCATATGTTGTAAAATCTGTCAATTAAATGTAAGATAATACAACATATTTTTTAATGCATCTTTGAACTTTTTTCAGGATGCTGATAAAATAGTTTAAATTTTAGAATGAGAGCAAAGGGCAAATATTATTATGTTTAAAAAGATTGTTTTATTATCCACTATATTGTTGTTTTCTGGCTGTATGAAACAGGTAAATATAGAGCCGGATGATAAAACTATTTATACAATCAATACCGGAGTTTCCAACGTATTTCTGATAAAAGGTAAAAAAGGAAATATATTAATAGATACCAGTTATCCTGGAAAAGAAGAATTTATAATTAATGAATTAAAGTCCTTTGGTGTTGCTCCTGAAAATATTTCTCTGATAATCATTACCCATGCACATGGCGATCATGCTGGTAATGCCCAATTTTTTAAGGAAAAATACCATATTCCTGTTTTAATCGGAGAAGGCGATGAGTCAATGGCAAAAGAGGGGAGAAACAGGGAATTAAAACCTACCGGATTATTGGGTATGTTGCTTAAGCCATTTGTTGAATATACATACAAGCCATTCACCCCTGATCTTGTTGCTGGTGGTCAAGGTGTTCTATATAAATATGGTATTAATGGTCAGGTTATGCATACTGGTGGGCATACCGCTGGTTCACTTGTCGTTATTTTAAATGATGGAAGTGCTTTTGTCGGTGATTTGATTAGGGGTGGTATTATTGCCAATGAGGAACCAGCTCTTCATTTTTTTCATGAGGATGCAAATCAGGCCGATTTTATATTGAAACTTTTGTTAAAGATGAAAGTAAAAGTTTTTTATCCGGGACATTTTGGCCCACTAAAAGCTGAAAAAATTAGAAGTTATTTGAAAAAAAAGATAAAAAAAAATCCTCAGAGTTTTTTCCCACAGCTTAATGACTAATATTTTACCAATTGAAATAATTTTTTTGATTGTTTTTAATTAATTTTCTTTCTATATCAAGTCTGGATAAAACAGACTGCATCTTTGCTTCAACTAATTCAGCGCATTGAGATACCCATTCTTCATCCTCTGCTTCTTTTTTGCCTGTATTTTCAAAATAAATCGGTTCTAAAACTTCAATGATAATCTTAGAGGGATAAGCGATATAAAAAATAGGTCCGATTGTTATCCCCCATGGTATTGAAAGAGTCAGAGGCCATATTTTCATTCTCATAAAATCAGGAAAGTGTTTTGCCAACCACTTCAGATCATCCAGAATAATATAAACAGAATGTGCTCCTGAAGCTACCACAGGAACTATTGGCACACCAGCTTTTAATGCCAGTCTGATATAACCTTTTCTGCCAGCAAAAACTATTTTTCCTTTATCTCTGAAAGGCCGAAAACCTTCAAAATCTCCTCCGGGATAAACAAGTACATTATTGCCTGAAGATAAAAGCTTTAAACCATTTTCCTGATTTGCCAGCACACAGCCCATTGGCATAATCGTCTCATTTATAAAAGGGAGCTGTAAAATTATTTTATGAGTCAGACTGTAGGGAAGAGCCGAAATACCTAGAGTTCTATAAATATTTGTTAGAAATATAAAAGAGTCAATGCTGTTCAAAGCCCCGTTGTGATTTCCTACAAATAGAACCGGATCTTTGCTAACCCGGTTAATTCCTCTGACCTCAGCCTGGTGATAAGGTACAGCAATTTTTTCGATTAATGATGCAAAAAATTCAATTTTTTCAGGATCTTTTCCCAGTATCAGATTTATGTCATACATAGTTATAAATATATTCTTCGGGTGAAAAATCCCAGTGGTCACGATCCGGATCCCAGTCATCCCACGGTTGTATTTTGGAAATATGCTGTCTTAAATTTGGCGGTATAACTTCCGGGATAATAAATGCTTTTTGCCTTTCCAGAGGATATGGGTTTCTAAATTCAAAGCCTAAAACACCAAGAACATAACGGGCAACATACCATGAAGCCTGAGTATCCCATCCGTGAGCTATTTTTATTACAATACCAAGCCCATCAGGATAATCAGGATGTAATACTCCAAGGCCAAGTAAACCATCTGCCCCTTCTTTGGCAATAACATTACCATCACATGACTTTAATATTGTTGAATCCAGTCTGTTAAATCCGCCAATAAGATCAGGATATTTTATCATAGCATCCCAAATCCAGTCCTGGTCCTTTTCAGTAACCAGTGAAGCATATAATGTTGCTAACTGGGTAACAGTCATTGAAATTGTCGGAAGCCCACATCCATCTTTTGCTATGACCTGAGGATTCCATCCTTCTCCCAGATAATTCCTTACCAATTTAAGATATTCCTGATGAAATTCATGATGAGGCCATACATATCCGACACGGGACCAACCTCTTAACCTACAACCTCTTAAAATAGCAGCATGTTCTCCAGAGCATGGATGATAGTATCTTCGGGGCCTTCTTCTTTGTTTTCCAAATTGCATCAGGGGTAAAGAATGGGGTGTCTGCATCAAAGGCATTTCAGATTCATTTAAGATTGATTTCATCGCTCTGATATGTTCTGTATCGCCATTATGAGATGAAATGGATATTGCTTTCTGCTCCCAGTTTAAAACAGGGTCAAGATCTTTTACAAAGACCTTCATCATCACTGGTTTCATCATAGAACGACCGTAACACACTACGTTACCGCCCCAGGAATAAATCAGGTTTTTTCCTGAAACCCAGGAAACAGCCCCATGAATAATACACTCTGCTATTCCGTTTCTTTTATATTCGACAAGGGGTACCCAGTTATTATCCATAATTAATTCCTGATAAAATTATTACAAATTTAATTTTACCTGAAGGGGAAAATTTTCCCTAATTACTTTTGTTGAAAATAGAATTATTCTTCACGGTAATTACTGGGGAAATAGCCATTGGGAACACGCATTCTGGGATTAAGGTATTGAGCTGATCTAAAATACATCATTGCTCTACGGTAATCTTTATATCCTATAGCCTGTAAGCCCATCATATAAAACTTTTTTGCCCCTTCATGCTTATACATCATTGCTTTTTCTTCTTTGGATAGATCATCATTTTCTCTTATATCTTTTTCAGACTGATAAATATTATTTTCAGCAGAAAAAATATAATCATTTTCTTCTTCAACTAACTTTTCTTTTAATTTTTCTTTAAAGGAAATTGGTTTTATTTCTTCTTTTTTCTCAAAAGGAATTGTATAAGAAGTTGAAATAAACGATACATAACATTCCTGTGCTGTAAGGCGTTCTTTATCATATTCGTCTCTTTTATCAGAATCCAGCAATGTGTCTCTTGCGTGTAACAATTGTTTAAAGCTTTTTTCAGCATTTAAATAATCGTTGGAATTAAATGGGTAAGTATCTGGGTGAGTCTGTTTGGCTTTTAATCTGTAAGCCTTATTAATTTCATCATTTGTTGCAGACTGATCGATACCTAAAATATGGTAATAATCATTCTTTAACCAGTCTCTAAAATCCATAAAATGAAAAATGTTGGAACTAAAAATTATTGCTAAACAAAAAATTTTCCTGTTAATAATATTATATCGTATCATTTTTGTTGAACGGAATATATCTTTTATTAAAGAACTTAAATTTTTAATTTACTTGTATCTTCTTAAAAATAATGTCAATTTTTTGTAAATCTTATATTTTTTCGCCATTTTTTGTGATCTAAATCCTAAAAAAAAATCTATTTTTAAAATATTATAATTAAATATACTTAACCTGTAAAAACCTCTTTTGCAAGAATATTCCTAATATTGGTAGTTTAATTGTGGTAAAAAATTTCAGAAAATTTGAAAAAGCCTTTATTTTATCCTGTTTAATTTCGCTCGGCTCTCAAACAGTTTCTTTTGCTCAAGGTGATTCTGATACATCAGAAGATAGGGAAAAACTTGAAGGAATGGAGCTTGAGGACATTTTTAAGGTACCAGTCAAGCCTGAGGTAACAGTTGCCTCAAAAAGAGAATTAACAATTAAAAAGTCACCAGGAATTATTACTTTAATTACCGATAAAGAAATATCAAACTCCGGAGCGAGAGATTTAAAAGAAATACTGGAACTTATACCTGGGTTTATTTTTAATGTGGATGTTGAGGGAGGAATTAGTACTGGAGTTAGAGGATTATGGGCAGAAGAAGGCAAAACACTTCTTTTGGTTGATGGTCAGGAAATTAATGATATTCAATGGCCTACAGTACTTTTTGGAAATCATATCCCTGTTGAGCAAATTAAAAGAGTTGAAATCCTGCGGGGACCTGGTTCTGCTATATATGGAGGGCAGGCAGAGTTAGCTGTAATTAATGTAATTACAAAATCCGCCGAGGATTTGAGTGGGATTGAATCTAAGATTACTATGGGAATTATTCCAACAGATATTCCTGATTTTACCCATAGAAATTTTTCTCTTTCTCTTGGACAGAAGTTTAATGATTTTAGTTTTGTTGCTCATGGATTAATTGGAAGAGGAAACTTAAGTAACAGGACTTTTACTGATTTTTCTAATAACTCATATGATATGACTGCAAATCAACAAATGAATCCTGCTTTTTTTAACCTAGGACTTGGGTATAAAGATTTTTCCGCCAGATTTATTATGGATTTGTATAAAAGAACAACCAGGGATTTATTTTTTTTAAACTCACCAGATTCAATCGGATCAATTCCTTCAATTCATGATGGCTACTATGCAGAACTTAAATATGATTTTAAACCAATTGATAATTTAACAATTACACCCAAGTTTAATTACAAGAGACAATTCCCCTGGAATTCGGATGATGCTAATTCAAGAAAACTTGATGCAATAAAAGGTTATGAGGGTAATTTTTATAGCAAAATGGCAGAAAGGTATCTGGGAAATCTTACTTTAAATTCTGATATTACCGAAAATATAAATATTATTGCTGGTGGTGAATATTATCATGATATAAGTCAGGCTCTTGATCCAAAAAGTGCTGATTTTGGAAAAGATAAAAAACAGAGCTCTATCTCATATGATAATATTGCCGCTTTTGCCCAGGGATTATATAAGACTGATTTTTTTACCTTTACATTAGGCTCAAGGTTTGAAAATCATAGTGCATATGGTACTTCTTTTGTTCCCAGAGCAGCCTTAACAACTACCTGGGAAGATTTTCATGCCAAACTTCTTTATAGTAAAGCTTTTCGTGCCCCAGGAATTCAAAATATTATTAATTTTAATCCGAAATATAGTAAAGGTGAAAATATAAAATCAGAAAATACAACTGTTATGGAAGTTGAGGTTGGATACGATATAACTCAGAATATGTCATTAACAGCAAATTTATTTGATATTAATATAAAAGATCCAATTATTTATTTTTCTACAACTGAAAATCCTAATTCGTATGATAATTTTGAAAACACTGGTTCAAGAGGTATTGAATTAGAATACAGAATTAAAGATAAAAAGCTGGGATATGCCAACCTAACTTACTCATATAATATCCCGGTTAATAATAAAGTTGATGTTTATCAGGTTCCAGGTCATAATGATTTCCTACTAGGCTTTCCTCATCATAAACTGACTATGAATACAAATTTAAAAGTAACGGATAGTTTTTCAGTTAGCCCTTCAGCCGTTTTTTATAGCAACAGGTTTGGTTTTAACTCCGCTGATAAAGATGGAAACCCTGTTATTAATGAATTTTCACCAGCATTAATGCTAAATCTTTATTTAAACTATAAAGATTTTTTTGTAAATGGCCTTGATGCAGGAATAGGGATACATAACCTTTTGAATCAAACCTATTATTATATTCAGCCTTATAATGGTTCTCATGCCGCAATGCCAGGTCCTGAAACAGAAATATCCTTTAACCTTGGTTATAATTTTCCAGTTAATTTTGGAAATAAGCAATAGATTAATTATTATTTTAGAAAATAGAAAATATGTTTAAGGAATTAAATACTAGTAAACGCAAAAGATTGGGATTATTACTCTCTTTAATCTTTTTATTTCCTTCAATTAAAAATGTGGAAGCTTCTGACAATAATATTCCTGTGGAAATGCAGGCGGCTATTTTTCTTAAAGCATTATCCTATGATAAAACTATTACCAATAGCAATCAATCACAAATTAATATCGGGATCATTGTAAATCCTGAAAGTAATAAATCAAAATCAAATAAAGATAATTTTATTGAAAATATTAATTCTTCCAAATCTGGTATTAGTACTAAATCAATTAATACTTTTAGCGTAAATATCTCTTCAATAAATGATATGAAAAAATATAACCTGAATATTTTGTATCTTACTCCGGATTTAGGTTCTTTGGAGGAAGTATCAAAAATAGCAAAGGAAAATAAAACATTAACCTGGTCTTCTGATCCTAAAAATGTCAGAAATGGTTTTGCTTCAATGGGTGTAATGAATAAAAATAACCGACCCAAAATAATTGTTAATCTGAAAAACGCAAAACAGGAAGGACATGAAATAAGTTCACAACTATTAAAATTAAGTGAAATAATAGAATAATGCCCCCGGCAGGAATCGAACCCACGACGCAGACCTTAGGACGGTCTCGCTCTATCCACTGAGCTACGAAGGCATTTCGTTTTAAATTATATACTAAATTTCATAATATTAAAACAATTTCTAAAATTTATCAGTTTACCTGTATTTCAAAATCAAATGATTGGTTTGTATTGTTAATTTCAGCTTTTGTTTTTAAAACCCATTTACCCTTCATTGTAAAGATCGCAATACCTGAATATATTTCACCTTCGGTCTTTTTTAGCTTAACTTCATTTTTAGGCATTGCCATTTCAGGCATTGTTAGATCAACAGAAATTTCTCCGGTTATCTTAGATTTATCTTTTGTCAGAAACTTAAATTTTAGTTCTACTGGTTCCAGTTTTTTTACCTCTGATTTATTTATTTCCAGAGAAGCATGATATTTTTTGTCAGCAGATGTGCCCATCATTATGGAGAACCGTTGTTCAGACAATTGACTATTTTCCGTGTTTTCACTTTTCACTTTGCTTTCTTTTTCATTGCATGAAAATAAAAATAGAATAAAAAACGAAAGTAAGATTATATCAATTTTCTTTTTCAAAATTTATATTTACCGAAATTTATTCAAAATAGTTAAAAGTTTTATAACCACCATCTTTTAGATATTTTTCTTTTTTCATTAAATGAATATCAGAAATAACCATATCTTTTATTAAACCATCTAAATCATATTTTGTTTTCCAACCAAGCTTTTCTTTTGCCTTTGTTGGATCGCCCATTAATAAATCTACCTCAGTTGGTCTGAAATATTTTTTATCAACCTTTATAACAGCCTTACCTATTTTAAGATGATTTGAGTTAACCCCAAAACTTTCCAGAAGCTCTTGATTGATTGATATTATTTTACCAAATTCATTTTCATTTTTTCCTGTATATTCAATATTAATACCAGCCTCAGCAAATGATTTTCTGACAAATTCTCTTACTTCAGTTGTTATACCGCTCGCAATTACAAAATCCTCAGGTTCATTTTGCTGTAAAATCAGATACATTGCTTCCACATAATCTTTTGCATGACCCCAATCCCTTTTAGCACTCAGATTTCCAATATATAATTTTTCCTGAAGACCAAGCATAATGCGTGCCACGGCTCTGGTAATTTTGCGTGTAACAAAGGTCTCACCTCGAATAGGACTCTCATGGTTAAACAAAATTCCGTTACTGGCAAAAATACTATATGCCTCTCTATAATTTACTGTTATCCAGTAAGAATATAGTTTTGCAACAGCATATGGACTTCTGGGGTAAAAAGGTGTTTTTTCATTTTGGGGCACTTCCTGGACCAATCCATAAAGCTCTGATGTTGAAGCCTGATAAAATCTTGTTTTATTTGTTAAATTTAATAACCTGATTGCTTCAAGAAGCCTTAATGTGCCAATACCATCGGCATTTGCTGTATATTCAGGTAAATCGAAACTAACATGGACATGGCTCATTGCTGCAAGATTATATATTTCATCAGGCTGAGTTTTTTGGATTAAACTTATTAAGTTGGAACTATCTGTCATATCACCATAATGAAGAAAAAAATTAACATTTTCCTCATGTGGATCATGATAAAGATGGTCTATCCTTTCAGTATTAAAAAGAGATGTTCTTCTTTTAAGACCATGCACAATATAACCTTTTTTAAGTAAAAATTCTGCAAGATAAGCTCCGTCCTGGCCAGTAATACCTGTGATTAAAGCTACTTTTTTATCCATTTTTTCAAACACTTTCATAATTATGTTTCAATAAAACAATAGTATTATAAAAAAATTTAGCAATATATGTTAATTTTTTTTGTTCTATACTTTAGGATTTATAATTAATTATATTTAACCATTGAAACTTTATGCTGAATTGTAGATTTTGCAATAATTATATTAATCTCCCATTTTTGTCACTTGGTAATGCCCCATTTTCTAATTCATACCTTGCAAAAAATTGTTTAAATCAAATGGAACCATATTATCCACTGGAGTTATATCTTTGCCAAAACTGTTTTTTAGTTCAGTTGGGAGAATTTGAAACCACTGAAAAAATATTCAATTCGGATTATGCATATTTTTCGTCATATTCAGATACCTGGTTAAATCACATGAAAAAGTACTCGCAAATGATTATTGAAAAATTAAATCTAAATACCAGCTCGTTTGTAGTTGAAATAGGCAGTAATGATGGATATTTGCTTCAGTATTTTGTTCAGAATAATATACCTGTACTTGGGATTGATCCTTCGGAAGGAACTTCAAAAGTAGCATTAAGCAAAAATATTCCTGTAGAAATAAAGTTTTTTAATAAAAATATGGCTTGCGAAATGAAAGAAAGTAACAGGCAGGCTGATTTAATAATAGGTAATAATGTTTTAGCTCATAATCCTCAATTAAATGACTTTGTCGCAGGTTTAAAAATTGCTCTTAAACCTGAAGGGATTATAACGATGGAATTTCCTCATTTATTACGCTTTTTAGAAGGATGTCAGTTTGATACTGTTTATCACGAACATTTTTCCTACTTTTCCCTTTATACTGTCCAAAAATTATTTGCCTTTCATGGTCTGGAACTTTTTGATGTAGATGAACTTTCAACTCATGGTGGCTCATTGCGGATTTATGCGAAGCATATTGAAGATAGTAAAAAAGATATTAGTCACAAAATTAGTGAAATAATTGAACTTGAAAGAAAATTTGGGCTATTTAACTCCTCAATTTATTTTGATTTTAAAAACAAAGTTGAAAAAATAAAACGGGATTTACTTTCCTTTTTGATTAATGAAAAAAATAACGGAAAACGCATTGTTGGTTATGGAGCCCCTGCCAAAGGAAATACACTTTTTAATTATTGTGGTATCAAAACAGATTTTATTGACTATACAGTTGACCGTAGCCCTCATAAACAGGATAAATATCTTCCTGGCTCACATATACCTATTAAAGCCCCTGAAACATTAAAGAATGACCAACCTGACTATGTACTTATTTTACCCTGGAATTTAAAAGAAGAAATTATGGAACAAATGAGTTATATTCGTAATTGGGGTGGAAAATTTATAGTAGCTATACCAGCTCTTGAAATAATTTAAATGAAAAAAATTTTAATCACGGGTGCAAATGGTTTTATAGGCAAAAATTGCCTTCCTCTTTTTTTAAACAAAGATTTTGAAATCCATGCTGTTTCTAATAATCAAATGGATAAAAATTATCCTTACTGGCACAAAGCAAACCTTTTGGATTTTGAGCAGATAAATAATTTGATTGAAAAAATAAAACCGGATTATCTTCTTCATTTGGCTTGGGTTACTACTAGTGAGCATTATTGGAACTCCCTGGAAAACTTGAACTGGTTACAGTCTGGTATTGAAATCCTAAAATCATTTGCCAGGAATAATGGCAAAAAAGTTTTAATAGCTGGTACATGTGCCGAGTATGACTGGAACTCTGGATTTTGCTCAGAAGAGAAAACACCGACTATTCCAGTAACTCTATATGGAAGTTCTAAAAATTCTCTGCAATTACTTTTAAAATCATTTGCGATTGAAACTGGTATTAGCTGGGTTTGGCCCAGAATATTTTTTTCATACGGACCATTTGAGCCTCCTGAAAAACTTGTTTCAGCAGTTATCAGGTCACTAATCAGAAAAGAAAAATTTATTTGTAAAAATGGTAATTTAATTCGGGATTTTGTTCATGTTCATGATGTTGCCAGAGCTATTTTTACTTTATTGGAAAATGAGATTACCGGAGTTTTTAATATTGGTTCAGGTAATCCTGTAATAATAAAAGAAATAGTTTTTGAAGTTGCCAAAAAACTTGATTCAATAGAATTAATAGAAATAGATTCCAGTGAATCAGTAGAGACTACTCCTGTTCTAATTGCCGATACTTCTAAAATAAAAAGAGACCTTGGCTTTATTCCAACTTTTAATCTTGATAAAGGAATTGAAAATACTATAGAATGGTGGATAAAAAATTATTATGGTAATGATCATGCCAAACCATTTTAAATGTCTTTTATGTCATTCCGGCTCTTTAATCTCATTTTTAAAACGTAAGAATGTACCAGTCCATCAGCATCTTCTTTGCCCTACTTTTGAATCGGCAAAAAATATAGTATTTGGCAATTTAGATTTATATTTTTGCAATAATTGCTCCTTTATATTTAATAACGATTTTAATCCTTCATTACTAAATTATGGACATAATTATGAAAACAGCCAGTTCCATTCTGATTTATTTAATGACTATATTGAATCTTTGGTTAATAACCTTATTTCAGAAAACAAAATTGATAACTGTAATATTGTCGAAATAGGCTGTGGTAAAGGAAATTTTCTCAGAAAACTTATTAGTAAATCTTCAAATAGAGGATTTGGTTTTGATATTAGTTATGTTGGAGGTATGGAAGAGTTAGAGGGTAGACTTAGATTTTATAATGATTATTTTAGCGATAAATACTCTGAAATAAACCCAGATGCAATTATTTGCCGGCATGTGATAGAGCATATTCAAAACC
Organism: uncultured Candidatus Sericytochromatia bacterium; assembly: GCA_964422885.1. Taxonomy (GTDB): domain Bacteria; phylum Cyanobacteriota; class Sericytochromatia; order UBA7694; family JACMQJ01; genus CAYRDV01. The sequence continues at coordinate 1,912 of CAYRDV010000137.1, read as the reverse complement.
CTTTGGAATTTATTTTTGAAATTAAAAATATTTTAAAAGAACAAAATTCAGTTCAGCTATTTTTTGAAACACCCTGTATTGAAGGGATATTAGAAAATAAAGCTTATTTTGATTTTTTTTACGAACACTGCTCTTATTTTAGTACCTTTTCACTGGCATTTTTATTCGAAAAGGCTGGATTTGAAGTTAAAAATATTAAGAAAGTTTTTGGAAATCAGTATTTATGGCTGGAAGGAAAATCATCTGATAAATTTCTAACAAAAAATTTATTTCCAAAATTAGACTCTAAAATAATTGAGAAATTTAACAATAGCCAAAAAGGTTTTTATCATTTCTGGAAAAATAAATTAATAGCTTTAAAACAAAAAGGAAATATTGGATTATGGGGAGCAGGAGCAAAGGGAGTGACATTTGCTAACATGTTTGATCCTGATTGTAATTTTTTTAATGCAATAATAGATATCAATCCTAATAAACAGGGAAAATTTATTCCTGGAACAGGTCATCAAATAATTTCTTTTGAAGATATTAACAAATTTGCTATAAAATCATTAATTATTACAAATCCAAATTATCTGGAAGAAATAAAAAAAATAATTTTTGAATATAATTATCAGATTGAACTGGTTAATATAATGGAGTGTGAAAATGAAAATAACCATAGATACTGATACAAATTTATTAACACAGGAAAATGGAGATGAAATAAAAACTATTTCTCTGTATTCAAAAGAATCATTTGAAATTATTTCAAAATATTGGTTAAAAATTGGCTGGAGTCAGAAATATTCATATACCTTTTCCTGGCTTGGAAGGCCAGTAATTCAACTTCCTGAGGATCTTATTACAATTCAGGAGCTTATTTTTAGACAAAAGCCAGATATTATCATTGAAACTGGAGTAGCTCATGGAGGTTCACTTATTTTTTATGCAAGTTTATGTAAATTAATTGGTAAGGGAAATGTAATTGGTATTGATATTCATACCAAACCAGAAAACAGAAAGGAAATTAATGAACATTCACTTTCTTCGCTGATTACTCTAATTGAAGGCGATTCTACTGCACAAGAAACAATCAATCAGGTTCAGCTCTTAATTAAAAACGATGACTCTGTAATTATAATTCTTGATTCAAAACATTCGAAAGACCATGTTTTAAAAGAACTAAATTTGTATGCTAAATTCATCAATAATAGCTCATACATCATTGTTACAGATGGATTTATGAAAGAGCTTTCTGATGTACCAAAGGGTGATAAAAACTGGGCTTTGGATAATCCATATGAAGCATCTAAAGAATTTGTAATTCAAAACCCTGATTTTGAAATCATAGAATTTCCTTATACTTTTAACGAGAGTAATTTAACCCAAAGAGTTACCTACTGGCCGGGATGCTTTATTAAGAGGGTAAAATGAGACTGCTTTTTAAAAAATCTACGGAAACGTTTCCGTAGATTTTATTCTCCATACAAATATAGCTTAATAAAAAGACATAACCCTGATAAAATCTTTATTTTAGGCTTATTAGTCAAAAACATTTTAGTTTTCTCTTTCAATTTACAACTCTATAATTAAAATATGATTCCAAGGTGGAACCCTGGAAAAATGTTTTTCACTTTCTAACAAGGGGCCTTGGTCCCTTGCTCAAGCCAAACCTGATTGTGAAATTCTTTTCAATTTACCACTATTCTATAGACGTTTTGAGTAGGCATAAAGTTCCATGAAAAGAGTAAATTATGATAATTTTTTACTTTTTTTAATATTTAAACTTTAAAATGTTGTATAGAACACACTAATTTAATATATTTTTTTAATTGTTGGATAAATAATATGTTTCTGATGTAAACAGGTTATTTATTTTGTAACCATTTAGGTATTAATAATTTTTTTATCAATAAGTTCAAAATTATAT
>CAYRDV010000136.1:0-14540 GCA_964422885.1 uncultured Candidatus Sericytochromatia bacterium | reverse complement strand
GTTTTTCAATGAAAAATTAATTATTGAATTTAACATATTATTTCTTACCAACTGTTACTGACTTTAACTGATATATACCTTCTGTAACCACTCTTTCTCCAGATTTAAGGCCATTTGTAATCTCAATTTCTTTCTGACCTTCGGAACCTGTAATTATCTCCCTCTTTTCAAATGTTTCCCCACCCTTGAAGACATAAACGAATTTTCTACCCGTTTCATCAGTAACAGCATCTTTTTTAACACTGATTACCTTATTATCCCCTGAAGTATCAATTGTAATTTCAGCAAACATGCCATCCCTGAATTTACCTGAAGAATTAACAACTTCATAAATTACCGGGATAGTCCTTTTCTCTGGATTTACTGATGATCCAACAGTTAATAGCCGGTTTAGGCTATCCGGCTTAATATAAAAAATATCATTGGGGTAGGCTGGCAGCTTAAAAGAAGCCTGAGCAGAATGTGTTACCTGCCCTAAATCTTTTTCAAATACCTGAGCTTCTATCCAGACTTTATCAAGATTAATTATTGAAACTACAGGCTTTCCAGCTTCAACCTGTTCACCAGTGGCAGAACGGATTTCTGAAACAGTACCAGAAATCGGAGCAGTTAAAGTAAAACCTTTGCTTTGACTTCCAAGTTGTTGACTGTTTGATTCAATGACAGCAATTTGCGTTTGTAAGGCAACCAGTTCCTGTTCATTTAGTTTTACATGTAATTCTGCATCCCTTAACCTTTTCAGGGAATCAGAACCGATATTGTAAGTTTTTTGCTTTTGTATGGCAATCAATTCCTGTTCACTTGTCCTTACCTGAAATTGTGCTTCCTGTACTCTTTTAAGTGGTGCTGCTCCAATATCGAATAATTTTTGTGCCCTGTCAAGCTCCATTTTTGAAGCTTCTACCTTTGTCTTTGCCTGTTCAACCTGAGCCTGAAGTTCAGAAGTTTTTGCCTTTAAATCAAACATTGCTTGTTTTGCTTCTGCCTGTGCTGACTTTAACTTCTCTTTTGCAGGCTGGAGCCTTGATTGTAAATCAGCGGTCTTGAGCCTTAAATCAGTTAAGGTAGTCTGAATGGTTGCCGATTCTGGAACGGAAAGAACCTGTTCTAAAAATGCTAAAGCCTGACCTTTATTAACATCAGAACCAACAGATATATTATTGACCTGAATTCTGCCAGCTACGGGAGAAATAATTTCAGCCTTTGACTGTGGCCTTGTTTTTACAACCCCTGTAACTGCCAGCCCACTAATAATTTTCCTTTCTTCTGCTTCCTGAGTATGGATATTGAATAATAACTGTGTTTCTTTGGGAACCTGGAGCAAATTATCACTAACAGGTTTTACTTCTGTATTTTCTGTGAACTGTACCATTTCTAACGGGAAAAGCTTTGGTAGTAAATAAACAGAGATTGCAAAAACAACAATGGAAATAAGTGCAAAAACAACAGTTTTGGTTATTGATTCATTTTGGGGGAGGGTATCAGCTACTCTCCTGTAAAATATAAATACAGCAATAATTAAAATAACCAGTATTATAAAGTTAATTACATAAACCTGATAATTTACCTGATTACCAATCACCTTTACCGGAAATTTTACTGAAGCTTTCCGGTTATCACTTGTTACTAAATTCAGAGTTATCTGAAAATCTGAACCCTTATGAAAGGTAAAAATAAATCCATAATTTCCTGGTTCATTATTTTTAATAACGTTGACAGTCTCAGGTGTTGAGCTTTCTTCCTGGATTTCTGCAATAATCTTTGCGTCTTCAACAGGAGGGTCTCCCTCAAAGCTGCCTTCTATGACTTCCGTTAACTGAATATCAAAGTTAACCGGATGTTCTTCGTGTACTTCTGAAGGGTATTGCTTTATATGAAATTTAAACTGACCATCCTTTGTATTAGTCTCCTTTTCAATACTCAACGGAGTAAAATATTTATTGACGGGTGCAGATGTGACAGCAGGTTTTCCTTCATCCCCATGCTCCTCACCTTCATGTGCAAATGCAGCAGGAATAAATATATAAAATAGCAAAAGTAAAATAAATACTGGTTTCATAGGTTAAATTTCTTCTTTTTATAATTCATAATTTCATAAATTGGTAACGAATGACGGGTGAATGGTGACGAGTAAAAGATTCTTTAAATAGATAGTTTTTTTACAAAAGCAATAATGTTGTTATTGCAAAGATTAATCCCCAATTTCTTCTTCTCTCGTCATCCGTCACTCTTCAACTCTCACTACTTAATGATGATGAGCTTTCCCATATAAGGTTTGCATAGTAAGAATATTCATTTTTACTGCTTTAGAAACCTCCTGAGCTTGATACTTTTGAGTCCCAATATATTTTAAGTCCTTACCAACAGTAAAAGACTGATCATGGTCTTTACCTTCAAAGGTCTTTAAAAAGCCCGATTTTTCAAGTTCATCAGTACCCTTAGCAGAAATTATCTTTTTTATTGTAATATCATTGTTATAAATAACAAAAAAAATCATATTTTTATGTTCAATAAAAGTAGCAGCACCAAGCTGTGCTTTTTTACCGTTTTTAGTACCATAAGCAATATAAGTATGAAAATGAGGTTCAGGTGCTTTCATTCCAACCAATTTTTCTAAATCAGAAACTTGTTTTTTGCTCAAATCCTTATGCTTTATAGATATTGATTTAGCCTCTGGAAATGCTGATTTAATCTGGGCAGGTACTTCTGATAATGTTTGTTCCAAATTACTCATACCAGATTCTTTTTTTTCATCATGTTTATGGCCTTCATTAGCATAAACAGCTCCTATATTCAGCAATAATATAGAAGTTAAAATCATCACTTTTAATTTCATTTTTTTTCTCCTTTTAAATTTAATTCTGAAATAATAGTATTTATAGAAATACTTACAACTTTCTCCAAGTCAACAATTGAAAAATTGTATTCCCTGAGGACATTAATAAATTCTTTTTGAATATCCGCCATACGTGTTTGTTCAATCATTAGGAAAATCAGAGCCTGTTCGCCTAATTCATACGTTTGTCGGGTAATCCATAAATTTTCATTAGCATATTTCAAAATCTGGTTTTCAAATAATAAAACAGCCTGCCTTGCCAAAATCATATTATTAAAAGCCAGAGTAACATCCCTTTTTATTTCCTGTTCCAATAATTCTTTTCGTATTTGTGATTGCTTGTATAAAGCCTTAGCTTCCATGATATTTCCCTGGTTACGGTTAAATATTGGTAAATCAAAAGATACACCAGCAGTAAGCGTATTGTCAGTATCGGTAATATTTCCGACAGAAGTATTATCAAAAGTAGATTTTTGTCTGCTGTATTTACCAAAAACATTAATATTCGGGTTTGCCTCTGCTTCTAGTTCTGTTATTCTTGCCTGGCTTACCTCCTCAATTATTACTGATGCTTTAAAGTCAAAACGGTTTTTTACAGCAATATCCTGAATATTTTTTAAATTAATTTTTTCCGGTAATAAAGACGTAGAAAAAAGTTTACTTGATAGCTTTAATTCATTATTAATATCTAAACCAAGCAGGTTTTTTAATTTAATCAGTGAAGACCTGACCCGGTTTTCTGCAAGTAATTGCTGACCTTTTAACCTATTTACCTCAATCCTGATCAGGTTTGTATCAAATTTAGAGGTATCACCGTTGGTATATCGAGCTTCTGTAAGTTTTAAAAGTCTGGTATTCAGGGTTAGTAACTGTTCAGCAATTTTTAATGATTCAGCCTCAATTAAGGTATTAATATACTGGCTCTTTATTTCTGAAATATATTGCTGATTCCTGAAATTAACTTCATTTTTTAATGCTTCTAACTGAAGCTCTGCTAATTTGTATCTTTTACCGGGTTTACCAAAAAGCTCTATAGGGTGAGTATAAGTTAAATTAACGTCATAATCATTGCCTCGATCAATAATTGCATTGGTTCCGATTTCTGTCTCCAGGTTTGGGTTCAACCAAAGACCAGATTGCAGTAAACGCCCCTGTCCTACTGCAATATCCTGATTATTTAAAAGGATATTCCCATTTGTCTGATAGAGATTTATTACCATAGAATCAAAGCTTAAGCCGTTTTTATTATCTATAAATTGCTGATATACAGGGGTTGGTAAATTATTAAATAAATCATGAATATCAGATACAGCCTTCTCATGACTTTTATCTCTGGTTTCTGCAAATACTGGAAATACCCATAAAAGCATTATTATCATCAGTTTTTTTTTCATAAAGTAGATCTTACCTTTTCTGATTTTGTGCTGGTAATAAACATGTAAATTGCAGATATAACCAATAAAGCAAGTAATATTAATATAACAGGTAGAAGCCAGGAATTACCTGTTTTAACTGATTCGGTGATTAATCCGCCTGTTACAGTAAAATCTTTAAAGGCAAAATCACCTTTTACCTTGCTGCCGGAAATATCAAGATCAAGATTATAATTTCCGGTATTTTCAAAAGTAATATTTGCCTGATAAAGACCGGGGGTATTTGTTGCTGATGCTTCTGACTTAACAGTTTTACCTGCATTAACAAAATTTAGTGATACTTTATGGTTTAAGACAGGCTTATTGGTTTTAAAATCAGTAATAAATACCTGGATGGGAGCAGGCTCACTTATCTTTAAAGATGGATATTTTACCATTATTTCTGCATTATCAGCATTTATTAATTTAGTAATAGCTGAGCTGGTAGTAACTGCTTTTACCTGGGTTTCTTCATCACCATGATCTTCCCCGCCATGAGCAAAAACAGGGGTTAGCCTTAATGCTAAAACTATTAATGCAATTGCTGTTATGCTTAAAATTTTCATTTTCATAAATTTAATAACACACCTAAACCTTTTTTATCTAAATAAACAGTTTACAAAGAATCAAATTTTATCCGGGTTTTAGATTAGGTATTTCTTTTAATGCAGGGATTTAAAGCATGGTAAAACAATCTCCTAATCAAAGTTATAAACTTTACATGAATATGTAAAGGATAACTGCCGGATTGAAGAGATTTTTAAATCAGCAAGACAATAGTTTTTAGGGATAATGAAGTAGTATTTACCCCTGAAGGGTATTTATAGTATTTATAAGGGGAATGTTCACCTGGAATAAAATTAAAAGTTTCAGCAATTAATATTATTGGTGGGGCTCTTTCGGAATCTATTTTCAGAATTGGTTTTAATGGTATCAACTTTTGATGATCTGATGAAACCAGTTGGAAAGCATGTTCATGGCGAGGCTGACTATTTTTTGAAAGAGCGGGTAAATCATGATGATGTTTATGGATATTTCTGCTTTCCTGTTCCTTATGTTCAGGATGGTAAAAAACAACCTGAGTATTACCATTTCTATTTTCAACCCTGAATTTATGCTCAACAGACATAAACATTGAAATTACAGAGAAACCCAAATTAATGCTTATCCAGCCACAGATAAACATTAACAAAGTAAAATATGAAATTAGTTTACTTTTTCCCACAATTTCCCCACAATTTTAATAAATTAATTAAACCATTAAAAGGTGGTTTTGTAAAATTTATAAATTGGTATTAGGGCTTCGGGAGTATTTTTTTCTTTCTGAAACATTTACAAATTTCAGACTTGATTCATGAAGTGAAAATAGTTTTAGTATTGTTGCAGTTAAAATTTTTTTTGTATTTTTAATCTGGTTATTGGAAATATTTTCTTGCAAATCATAAAATACTGTTCCATCAGCATAACCACAAAATTCAATTTTAATTCCAAACCTATTAAACCGCTTTCTTAATGAGTCAAAAGAACTTTTCATGTTTTCAGGAATTGATTTCCAAAATGTGTCCTCATTTTCTGAATTAAAAATAATATTTGTACATTCCAGATCCTCATTTCCCAGGCTTTCATATCTTACAAAAACAACTTTATCAGAAAGTCCTACTATCAGACCATTTACTGCATTGTACCAGTATCGGCATTTAAATAAATTTGGCTCATAATTACAGTTATGATGTTTTAAAATACATGATTGATTGTTTTCACTTGTTTTCCAGAACCCATGCACACAATATATATCTGTAAAAGATAAAACTTCTTTAATTTCTTCTACTGTCCAAATTTTATCAAAATCAGTTTTTACTGTATTTCCAAACCATTTACTCTTTTCAAATATAGTTCCAAGTAATTTTTTTTGTTTTGAAATGGGTAAAACGGGTGCCAGAGAAAGCAAATAATTTTCATCATCAGAATGAGTATCTACAAATTGTTCAAGAACTGAATCACGAACTTCTTTAAAGGCAAGATTAAAATCAGTATATAAACTTTCTTTTTCTTCATTATTCATAAATGCTTTACTCCAGTTTTTTTGCTTAAATGAAATATTTGAAAATTAATTTAAGCAAACTTAGATAATGGCTTTATTCAATCCAATCTTATTGAAGAATAAAGAATAATAAAATGATATTTAGCAATTTTTGTTAAATTATTTCAACACTTTGTAAAAGTATATCCTGTGCATCAGAAGCACTCATATCTGTAGCTTCTTCAATTTCAAGTACTGCATTTTCAGACTTAGTTCCTTTGGAAACATGAATAAAATGCTCTTTGAAATGTTCAGCTGAAATATGGGATAAAGCTCCTAACTTTACATTCACTTTAATTACTTTTTCAGCATCCTGCTCTTTTGCAATTTTTTCAATTTTTTTCATTAAATCTGCCATTAAAGAAAATTCATGCATCTTTTTCACCTTTTAAAATATAATCAGTTATTTTATCAATTACCTTAAAAACTGATGCTTCAACTTTTGGGGAAAGTATTTGCCCTCCTGAAAAATCTTTACCTTCAATGCCATAAATTAACAATTTGGATGGTAATTTATCTAAAACTCTTGCTAACTCAATTGATTCAGCAACACTAAAAGCATGAGTTGAATAATTAAAAAATTTCTTGGGAATAATTTGTTCCTTAGCATTTAGATAATGGATTTTTCCAGGTTTAGCTCCTGAAGAAACAGCATCAATAATAATCACTGTTTCAAAGTTTTCCCAGGAATTCATTAAAGCCACACCTTCACCACTTTGCTCTATAACCTTTGTATGAGGTAAATTTTTTTCCTTAAGCTTATTAACTGCAAAAATACCTGCTCCATCATCATTCCGAAAAATATTACCTACCCCGATAATTAAGACCTTGTCTTTCACAACTCTATTCCCGGTCAACTTTGAGGTTCAGAAAATGGGTGGCACAGGATATACATGGATCATAATTTCTGATTGCCTGTTCACACTGATGCCTGAGTTTATCATCAGGAAGCTCTGTATATTTGGAAACATAATGATATAAATCTTCTTCAATTGTTTTCTGGTTTTGGGAAGTAGGGGGTATAATTCTTGCTTTATTAATTATTCCATTTTTATCAAGATTATATTCGTGATAACAGATTCCTCTTGGCGCTTCTGTACATCCATAGGCGACAGATTCTCTGGGAATGATTTCAGGCTGGGTATATTCTGGTTCTTCATATTCTTCAATTATCCTTAAAGCTTCATCAAAAGCATAAAGAACCTCTACAGCTCTTATAATAATACTTTTATACGGATTATGACAGGTTTTTCCTATTCCAGTCTCATGGGCTGCTTCTTTTGCTAATTTTGAAAGTTTGTCAAAATTTAGGTTATATCTTGCCATTGGTCCAACAAAATAAGTACTGTTGTTTTTCATAACACAATGCAGGGCATTGGAATGTTCAACATGCTCCTCCTGGAAATAGTTATTAAATTCACTGATATCAATATTCAGGCCTGTATTTGAAATTAAATGTCCTTCAGTAATAGGATATTCATCTGGATGAGTCATTGAAACAAAAATATAATCCCTTTCAAAATCAGGAAAATTAAAACCGGAGACCCATTTAACAGTTTCAATGGCCGCTTCTCTTGCCCATTTTAGATTTTCAACAAGAGTATTCAAGGTTTTCTTTAAAGGTATTTTATATAATCCGCCAACTTTTACATTAATAGCATGAATTTCCCTTCCACCAACTATATTCATTATTTCATTACCAATTTTTTTAATTTTTAAACCTCTTTGGACAATTTCCGGAAAATCCTTTGCCATACTGATTGAATCTTCATAACCCAGGAAATCAGGTGCATGAAGCATGTAAATATGTAGGATATGGCTCTCTATCCATTCTCCACAGTAAATAAGCCTCCTCAAATCCCTTACTTTTTCATTTATTTGTATTCCAAAGGCTCTTTCCATTGCCTGTGCAGAACCCATTTGATATGCAATAGGGCATATACCGCAAATTCTTGAAGTAATATCAGGAACTTCTTTGTACTCTCTACCTCTCAGAAAAGCTTCAAAAAACCTTGGAGGTTCAAAAATATTAAGCTTAATATCTTTAACCTTATTATTTTTTATTTTGATGTGCATACCACCTTCACCCTCAACACGGGCAAGGTAATCAACTTTTATTGTCCGGCTCTTTTTTGCTGTCATATTTCATACTCTCTTTTTTAAATTCTTCTGAATTTGCATTAAAACTTCTGTATACTCTTACAAGTTCTTCATCTTTTGCTCCCAGCTCTTTCCATTTCTCACTCAATGAATTTGTATTTGGAGTTTCCATTGGCCCAAAACAACCGTAACACCCTCTGTTAAATGAAGGACATAATGCATTACACCCTGCATGTGTAACAGGCCCCAGGCAAGGCGTTTTATGAGAGACCATTACGCAAATATTACCATTTAATTTACAATCCATACAAACACTATGGGAATATATATTTGGCTTTCTTTTATTTAAAAAAGCATTAATTAATTCAATTAACTGGTATTTATTAATCGGGCAGCCTCTAAGCTCAAAATCAACTTTCACATGTTCTGAAATTGGTGTTGATTTATCAAGGGTATGAATATATTCAGGTCTTGCATAAACAGCAGAGATAAACCCATTAATATTGCTAAAATTTCTTAATGCCTGAATACCTCCTGATGTAGCACAGGCACCGATAGTAATCAGAAATTTTGATGATTTACGTACTTTAATGATTCGCTCTGCATCATGCTGTGTTGTAATTGAACCTTCAACCAGTGAAATATCATAAGGCCCTTTTACCACCTTTCTTGAAGCTTCAGGAAAATTGGCAATATTTACTAAATCAGCAATAGCAAGTAATTCATCTTCACAATCAAGTAAACTTAATTGACATCCATCACATGATGCAAATTTCCAGACAGCAAGTTTTGGTTTTTTTTCCACAATCGTATAATTTCTTTAATATTAGGTTATAACAACTTTTAGCTCAATAATAAGGCTCAATATTAATGAAAGTAATGACAACTATCATTTTATAAATTGATAAATATCATAAAAAAAAATTTCATTTTAAATAATAATAAAAGAGAGATAATTGATGGAGGATATAAAATGAAATCTATTGAAGAGATAATTGGTGAATATTCTTTTTTTAAAGGCCTAAGCCAGGATAAACTAGAAATATTTGCCAGTTGTGCAAAAAAGATTGCTATCAAAACAGGGGATTATATTTTTAAAGCTGGAGAAGATGCCAAAGAATTTTATTTGATACTTAATGGGTTTGTATCTTTAGAAGTACATGAAATTAATATTCAAATTCTTGGAAGGGGAGAAATACTTGGCTGGTCATGGCAATTCCCGCCATATAAATGGAATTTTGATGCAAAAGTTTTAGAAGATGCGGAATTACTTGTATTTGATACTAATTTATTTTTTGCAAAATGTAATATAAACCTGGTTTTTGCTTATGAAATTCAAAAAAGGTTTTCAAAAATAATGCTTGAAAGACTTCAGGCAACAAGGCATAAACTAATTGAAACTATACAGGATAAAACTTTGGTTTAGAAAAATTTGAATATTATTTGTTAATCCATTTTTTTTACACCATTTATGGCGATAAATTTTGTAATATCACTAGTGGTAAGAATTCCACGTACTTTATTGGATTTGGTAACAATTAACCTGTGAATTTCTTTTTCTGCCATCAGTTTACACGCTTCCTGTATTGTGGCATCTGGAGTAATCTGTATTACATTTTTCTGCATAAAATGACTAACCGGCCTTTCAAGAAGTGCCAGGCTGTCCTGCCTAAAAAAACTTCCTTCCGTATGAAAAGTAGAAACAGGTTTTTCATTAAATATGTGAAATACAATATCAGACATCGTCAGGATTCCCTCTAAATGCTTACTCAGATAGTGAACAACAGGTACACTGGTAATATGTTTTTTGTTAAATATGCTGGCAACAAACTCAATAGGTGTGGACTCTATAATACAGGTGACATCTTTACACATTACATCTGAAACCCTTATTATTCCATCATCAGGGTGTTTGTATTCTTCTTCTTCAATTTTATGTAATCTTTCAGGCTCAACCTCCAGATTTGCATACCATAGTTTTTCCAAAAGATTATCCAGAAATTTTCTGCTTTTATCTGCGCCTGAAATGAGTATATTGTCCTGTTCATAATCATCCTGAAACTCAGGTTGATTATTTTGTGAAGGATTTAGCTGATTCTGGTTAGCAAATTGCCCTAATCTTCTGTTTTTTAATCTTTCGCTGAATAAACGCCACATGCCAATTGCATCTATTGAGCTAAAATTTGAACTAACCGGAGCAACAGAAGAAACACCGCTTACTGAGGCAACTGGTTGTATTAAGTCCTCTTCTGTTTCTAAAGTATCCGCTTTGAAAACGGGCATTTGTTCTTCTTTTTTTTCTACACCAACAACATTTTTTTCAATCATTTTTTTTACTATTCCTGATTAATATGCCAATTATTGAGCAATAATAATATTTTCTTTTTTTATTTCCTTTGAGATATTTCTATCAGTATTAAATCTTAAGGAGTTATATTTTTTAAATTTTTTTTCTCTTTCATTTACAAATTTAAGAAATTCTGTAGTAGATTTATAAATTATTTTGTGAGCCTCCATAAAATTCCTTTCATAGTATAAAAATGTAATATGAGGCTTATTTTAAACCTTTATTCTTATTAAAGCCCCTTGATATTATTATTAAACAATTACCTAAAACTGAGTAAAATGTTAGCTATCAATTTAAAAATTGATGTTAATCAATTAATTATGATAATCAGAATAAACAGGTAAGCAATAGAATACCAGGAAAACCACGGAGTTAATATTTATTGGTTACTGGATTATTAACTGGCGAAGGTACAACTGTAGGAGGTATTGACGGAAAAGAAATAATATCTGTCGGTTTAACTGTAAGTTCTGGCATAGGAACGGGTGAATAGTTTTTATCATATATTGAAGGAAAAACTGATTTTTTAACTTCTTTTTCACTGGTTGTCGCTTTTAAAAGGAAATCTCTCTTTATTTTCCCGGTTATATTAATATCTGTAATTAATGTTTCAAAACCAACTTTTGTAAGTGTTAGTGTATACTTCCCAGATGGCAACTGTTTGAACTCATAAAATCCATGCGACTCTGAAATTGTTTTATGAGTGCTTATTTTAATTTCTGTTCCCTGAATCGGGGTTAATTTATCATAATCACGAATTGTTCCTGATAAAGAACCGTATTTTACAGAAATTGAAGTTGTATTGGCAGAAATATTATTTATATTTTCTTTGCAATTAATAAATGATACTACGCAAGGAATTAGTAGTATTATCAGATTAAGTTTTTTCATAATTTGTTCCAGTTCAAAACCCTATAACCTTAAAAATTAATGAATTAACATGACAGGGAGCTTAGTATGATGAATTACATAATTACTTACGCTACCCGATAACATACTACCGATTGCACCTAACCCTCTGAAACCCATGATTATAGAATCACAATTTTCTTCCTCTGCTATTTTTATGATCATAGGGCCTGTATTCCCTTCTTTTAAAAGGTTTACAGGGTGTATACCAGCTTTTTCCAGTTCTTCATTTGCATCTTTTAAGATATTTTTTCCCATATCTAAAATGTCTTTTTCCAGCTCAAGATTTGGTACATAATAGGGTGAATATTGGACTGGTATATAATGGCAATGTAATAAAATTACTTCTGCATTAAATTTATTAGCTAATTCTGAAACAGTATTTATTGCTCTTTTTGAATATTCAGAACCATCAACGGGAAAAAGTATTTTTTTTAACATAAGTATTCCTTAAAAGTTTCAATAATAATCTTCTTACTTAATTAAAAAACTTTTTAAAAATTAAATTAATGCGAATTATCAGAAAAAAAATTGATCTTTATCAAAGTTAAAAATATTATATTGGGTTAATTTTGATAATAGAAAAATTAGGACGAATATGAAAAAAATTTTAAATCAAAATATATTTACAATTTCAAATTTAATAAGCTTTGTTAGGTTATTAGCTGTTATCCCCTTAATCATTTTATTAAGCCAGATTGATAAAGGTTATAATATAAGGATATATTTGATTTTATTATTAGTTTTGATCGTTATATCTGATAATCTTGACGGATATTTAGCCAGAAAATTTAACCAGATTACAGAATTAGGAAAAATTCTTGATCCTCTTTCTGATAAAATAATTATTTTCTTTGTTGCCTTATTTATGTTTTTTTATAGCGAAATACCAGCTAGTTTTTTTATCCTGATATTATTCAAAGATTTATATATTATTTGTGGTGGTATATATATCTTCAAAAAAACAACTATAGTTCCTTCCTCAAATATTGTAGGTAAAATTGCAGCATTTACTGTAGGGGCCTTTTTGACCTGGAATATACTTGATACACAAAAAAATTCCTTTTTTTATTATTCCTTTTATTATATTAGTATTTTTATGATAATTGCTTCCATTTGTGCTTATAGTTATCATGGAATAAAAACTATTAAAAGAAGTTAATAAATTGATAATAAACAATATTTCTTATGACTATTAGCATGTATTTGAGTTGCAACTTCCTTTTTAATTAGTTTAATGAGGTGAATAAAATTAATCTTCAAAAAACAAAAAAATAATTGATCAATCTCAATTTTATGGATGATCAATGTCATTAGAATAAACAAATATAGATTTTAATATTAGTAATATATTTTAGAAAAAGGAACAATTTATGAACAAAATAACAATGAAAGCCAAAAATTTTGAAATTACTCAAGCATTAAAAGAATATATAACCGATAAATTCAGCAAATTTGAAAGGTATGAAAAACATATCAGCGAAATTGTTGTAGAGCTAAAAGTTGAGAAAAATCCTCACATTGCCGATAATAAAATAGTTGACGTAAATATTTATGTAACTGGAACTGTTATAAAAGCTG
Organism: uncultured Candidatus Sericytochromatia bacterium; assembly: GCA_964422885.1. GTDB lineage: Bacteria > Cyanobacteriota > Sericytochromatia > UBA7694 > JACMQJ01 > CAYRDV01. The sequence goes on along the minus strand of CAYRDV010000136.1, from coordinate 1,275 downwards.
AAGCAGCTAATCATGATATGTATGCGTCAATAGATTCAGTAATAGATAAATTGGAGCGTCAACTTGAAAAATATGAAGATCTGAATTTCAGAAATCATAAATCTAAATTCGGAACATCGGAATTAGAATCCTTTGAGTTAAGTTTACAAGAGCTTTAAAACTATTCTATTTTTGGAGTTTGCGATAAGGAACTTTCTACCAGGAAAAAAATTGATAATAATCAAAAAATTAATTGATTCCTAACATTCAGTAAAGAGCAGAAAAATAGTTTACTAAAAATATAAAGATTATTTTTATTGAAAGGAATAAATATTATGAATTTGATGCAATTATTAAAAAATGACAAACCAGTTGTTAAAACTGATCCTATTGAATTGCTAAGGAAATTTTGGGAAGCTCCAATGACTGTTTTTGATAAAAGTGCTTTTCCGGCAATTGATATTTCTGAAAATGAAAAAGAAGTAACTATCAAAGCTGAGATACCAGGAATGACAGAAAAAGATATAGATCTTAGCTATCAGGAAGGTGTTCTTACAATCAGTGGAGAAAAGAAAGACGAGAAAGAAGAAACTGAAAAAAATACCTATTACAAGGAGTCATATTATGGATATTTTTCCAGAAGTATTCCCCTTGGTGATAAATATGACTGGGATAAAGTAGCTGCCAGTTACAAAAATGGAGCTTTAACAGTTAGTGTACCTAAAAAAGAAGGCGTTAAAGAAAACAAAGTTAAAATTAATATTGACGCCTAAATATAAACAAAATTTTGTCAGGTAAAATACCTGACAAAATTTTTTAAATTAATCAAAATTCTAAAAAATTTAAAAAGAAAAGATTCGGAGAATAAAATATGAAATTAAAATTATCACTTACAGTGTTTTTATCAACCTTAATAACTGTTGGTTCATGTACCTGGGGCACACCAACTACAGTTAAATCTCCAGGAAACAACTCAGGTTCAGGCTTGCCTATGCCAAAATATAGTGGGCTTAAACCACCTGTATTTGATAAAAATAAACTTGACGGGATTAATGTAAATTTAAAAGGTGATCAGTTAAATGTCGCTGGTATTATTGTTGATGCTAAAACAAACCAGCTTATCAAAAATAAAATTTCAGTTTTAATTGAAGGTTCAGATAAGGACAAAGTTGAAAATTTAAATTATTCCTTTGCTTCAGGTGATATAAAATTTAAATTGAAAAACGGTATAAACCCCAGTGATATATCCCCAGTAAAAATAACTGTCGTAGCACATTCAGCAGGGTATATTTCATC
>CAYRDV010000135.1:0-14544 GCA_964422885.1 uncultured Candidatus Sericytochromatia bacterium | reverse complement strand
TTAAAAATGCGATAAGTGCAGGTTTATCTACGACCTCTTTCAGGAAAACATCAATTGATAAATCTCTGATAAGTCTTCTCGAAAAGAATTTTATGTGGATTTCCAATTTACTTGAAGAATGGAAATCAGAATTTGTTACCAGATTAAGCCTTCAACAGGTAATGGATAAAGTAATGGAACCATCATTATATGGTAAGGCTTTTACTGGCGCACTGGTAATAAATAAATCAATTTATACTTTTATTTATGATGGGTATTTTATAGGAGCAATAGATATAAATAGTAGTCTTACTGGAGAGATTGTTTTTCAGACCTTACCAAAAACACCTGAAACAATGGAATTAAAAATTCCTTCTGATGAGCATTTTTATTCTCCTGTAATAATTGCCTGCCTTATCGAAGGAAATGGTGAAGTTGTCCAAAAAAACCTTGATTCATCATTAGTAAACCTTGTTCCCCTGATAGAGAACCTAACTTCTGAAGAGGAACCATTTACAGGTTATCTTACCTGTTTTAGCGAAACAAATATTTTTTATTACGGATTTTATAAAGGGCAACAACTTTTCTCAGCGGCTGCTAATAAAGCAGATAATAAACTTGGACCAGATACTTATCTTAATTTGAAAGAACTGGTATCAAATCAGGGCATAGTTTTAAATGCTTTCAGCGCCAGACCGGTTCTGGTTGGTCCAACTGTTTCCAGTCTTTTACGAAATTCCAATGTAATGCTTAAATATAAAAATTCGGATAAATCAAATCTTTATAATATTGTTGATTTAAATAATGAAGAAGTGCCGATACATATAATCAAAGAGACCAAGCAAAATACTTTTCTTGATTTGAATCTTAACCAATCTTCAAAATTAATGCTTCTGGATCAGGAAATTGATTTATTAAAAACAGTAAAAGAGTCTGTATATTATCATTTTACTGAATGGATGGTAAATGAATATTTTTATTTACTAAATTCTTCAGGAAATATTACCAGCTTAAAATATATTTATACCTGGATTCCGGCTACAGAACAGATCAAGTTTTTTGAATCACTAAAAGGAGAAGATGATAACAATTATGAGTTTTCAATAGTATTCCATGGTCAGGTAAAAGGAGAAAACTATAAAAAAGTTTTAATGATGGTTAGATTTGGTATGGGAACAAAACAAGATGTGGATAAGTTTATCGAAGATGTCACTAATGTAAAGAAAAAGCTGATTAAATCAGGAGATATAGGCGGAGCAATTTATATTTCAACAGACGAATTTAGCGGAGATGCGCTTAAATTATTTTATGAAAGGACTGTTGAACCCAGAAAAGGTTTTGGTTTAGGTTCACTTGATAAACTTACCAAGTATAAAGGGTTTGTAAGAATAGGTTTTGGCAGAGGATTTCATCTCAATTTAATTGAGTACCGCAAGAGGGATGATTCTTTTCAGGTAATTGCCCCTCTTTTGAAATAACAACAAGTACTATTAACAGGAGATTACAATGGCAAATATTATTCTCAATGACACGACTAATACTAAAACTGGTGAAAATAAGGATATTGATCGTGAACTTAAAACCGGGATCAATAATCTTAAAGGTAATTTTTATGACCTTGAAACAGGTGGGGTTAATTACCCGGCAATGAAAGGTTCTGAACCTTATGAAGAATATAAAGCCATAACCGCACAGTTAAAGGATTTTGACCTAAAAAGCCTAAAAACCAGAGAAACAAAACTAGCTTTCTGGATCAATATTTATAATTCACTGGTTGTTCATGGAATAGTTCAAATGGAAGTAAAAAAGACAATAAAAGAAATATCACACTTTTTCGAATCTGTCTCATATAATATTGGAGGCCATACTTTCAGCCTTGATGATATAGAACACGGAATCCTCCGGGGTAATATAAAAAAGCATTTATTTGCCCGCCGCCCCTTTTCATCTAATGATCCAAGAAAGGAATTCATACTTGAAACTTTAGAACCAAGAATTCATTTTTGCCTGGTCTGCGGCTCCAAATCCTGCCCACCGATAGGTACTTATCAGGAAGATAAAATTGATCAGCAACTGGATATGGCAGCAGGCAGTTTTATTAATGGAGAGGATATCATTATTGAAAAAAATAGAAATAAACTGAGGCTTTCCAGAATTTTTAAATGGTATAAACAGGATTTTGGCAATGATGAAGAACTTATTCGTTTTATTGCTAAATATAGAAGAAACATAGAAGAAAAAGAATTTCTGGAAAAAAATGCCAGAAGTATTTCTTTATCATTTAATGACTATGACTGGAATCTTAATCATTGAATAATATTCTGAATATTCAGGATGATGGAATCAGTTTTTCTGTCCATGTCCAACCCAGGGCCTCAAAAAATGAAATCAAAGGGTTGTATGGGAATAGTATAAAGGTTTTACTAACAGCACCTCCGGTAGAAGGTGAAGCAAATAAAGCATGTATTGAGTTTTTTTCAAAAATATTTAAAATATCAAAGTCAAATATAAAAATTATTTCAGGTGAAAAAAATCGTTCTAAGGTAATAAAGATTTTTGGAAAATCAGAAGAATTAAAAGATATTTTTTCTTTGCTTTGCGATTAAGCTATTATTGGTAGAATTTAGCTTAGTGATTATTTATTTAGGTTAAAAATTTTTTCCTTTCGCAAGGTGGGACTATCAAAACAAATTGATAATTAAATATAATTTTGCCAGATAAACAATTATTTATTTCAAAAGTTTTGACAGTCCCGGTCTTTCGCAAAATGATTATCTTTCACACATTACTACTAATGCTTCAGGAAAAGAATTTTCAACCGGTGCTATTGATTGAAGAAGTGAAAGGGTTGGGGTATGGTTAGAAAAAATAATCTAAGCAAACTTCGCCTTCTCAATTAACTTTGTAGTTGAATAACCATGTACAAAACTGATAAATGCGACATCAGACCCAGTAATACCGAGTGTTTTAGCCTCTGGCAATGATTCTCTGGTATAATCTCCCCCTTTAACATAAATATCCGGCTTTATTTTTAAAATAAGATTATCAGCAGTCTGCTCACCAAAAACCACAACATAATCTATAAAATAAAAATAGCTTAAAAGCTCTGCCCGGTCATGCTCATTATTCAAAGGTCTGTCAGGCCCTTTCAGCTTTTTTACTGATAAATCGCTGTTAATTCCTACAATGAGAATATCACCTAAGCTTTTAGCTTCTTTCAGATACCGTGAATGACCAATATGTAAAATATCAAAGCACCCATTAGTAAGAATAATTTTTTTTCTCTCGTTTTTTAGCAAACTTATTAAAGTTTCAAGATTTTCTGATTTAACAATTTTTTCCATAAAAAACTCATGCAAAATTCAAAATCTGGTTACCCTTTTTCTGGTGTACCATTTATAGTTTAATTGTTTTTTTTTAATATGAAAATAACTTATCATAAAAGCTCTTTTCATAATATTATTGTTTTAAAGCAATTTAAAATTTAATGTTTATTACTGTATATTTGAAATATTGGTCATAGTATAATTTAACTTAAAAGATTTTTACTTGAAGGTCAGTAAAGAATGTGTATTAAAACAGCCGATGAAATGCAGGTAGTTGTTTTTAAACTTGGCACTGATGAGTATTGTGTCCCTGTTTTTCAGGCAAGAGAAATTCAAACTTATTCTACACCTACACGGATTCCTAATACTCCTTCATTTGTAGAAGGGATAATTAACCTAAGAGGGCAGATTATTCCAATACTTGACCTGAAAAAGCGCTTCAGTTCCGGCATAACCGAAGTTAACTCAAATACCAGGATCATAATTATTGATATGGATGAAGAGGTTATTGGCATTCTTGTTGATTCTGTCTCAGAAGTATTAAAGATTCCAACAAGCAGGTTTGAGCCTCCACCTACTGCTGTAAAAACTTCAATTAATAATAATTATATTTCCGGTATCGGAAAAATTGATAACCGGCTATTAATTTTGATTGATCTTGGTAAAGTTCTCAATGATGATGAATTACAACAACTAAAAGTGTAATATTTTAACTTTTTATTTTAAAAGTAAAATTTTGTAATTACATTCTCTCCGATGTATATATAATCAGCTAAACAGGGCTAACTGTCTTGTATTGTGTATAAGTTGTAAGACATGCTATAATTAGCAAGGTAGCGATTCCAACTATTTATGTCTGAAGGAATTATACTTAGGTTATAACCATTTAAATTAACGGAGGTTAATAGATGAGTGTTGGTGGAGTAAGTCAGCCTACCCCGATGCCGCAGGCACAACAAACAGCACCTGCCCAACAAAAACAGGAAACTCAACAGACTCAGCAGGCTAAACCAACTAGAGAGGCTTTTGCCAATGTGAAAGTTCAGGTTAAGTTACCTACAACCAATGTTAACGCTATGACTCAACTAAAATCAAAAGATCAAATGATGCTGATGAAAATGAGTCAGGAAAGAACTATAGGTAAATTATCAGAAAATTTAAAAGGGGCAAAGTTACAATTAAAAACAGATGTATTACCAAAATCAATTATAGGTGCGGGACAATCCATCCCACCTGCCTCAATGCGAGCGATGGTTGCCGTAAGAGGAAATCTTTTCTCAGGAAGAGCATTTGAAGTCACTATTGGCAGAGAACAATCCACTTTGTCTTTTAGGATAGGTGGTAAGTCATTTAACGTAAATGTTAACAGTAAACTCAAAAAATCGACCAAGCGGCAAGAGCATGCTGAGGAAGAGGATGATGAATTAGAAGAAGATTTATAAAATAATAGTCTGCTTTTGTAAAGAGGGAAATTTCAAATGCAAAACAATGCTCCTGTACCTTCCGGGCAACAGCCAGGTGTCCCGCAGCCAGGTGGGCAACCACCTGGAGGTGCTCCTCAGGATGGTAAAACAGCTAAACAGAAAAAAAGAGAAGAAGCTGAAAGACAAAAAAAGATTCAGCAGGAAAAGCGTAAACAGTTAGAACTTGGTGTTCAGGTTAATTCATATACCAGAGCTCTTGTTACTTCTGTTATGGATATACCTACTATGTTCAGGTATACGTCCAACACGCTTAAATCCATGCTTCAGGTGGATCATGTTGCTATTGCAACATCCTGAAATAAGAAATGGCTTGTTATGTCTTGGTAAAGCCGAAAGTGCTCTTCCAAAACCGCCAAAACCAGCACCAGGCTCGCCAGGAGCACCTAAACCAACGACCGAGGTAAAACGATTTATGATGGGTGGTGAGGTAGTTGAAGTAGCGGTCAAAATTAAAGAAGCACCAACAGCTAAAAAAGTTGAAGTGGAAGATAAAGAGCCTGAAAAGCCTAAACCACAATTTCCAGTTGCGCCAAAAGAACCTTTAAAACCAGGTACATTACCACATCTCGAAAACATTATCTGGGATATGCCTCTTTTATATAAAATCAGAGAAGTTAAGCAGCCAGCGATGATTCCTGATGCCTTAAAATTTCCAGATCCTGAAGTAAACAAATTTTCAGGTATATTTGGTATCAAGTCAATACTTTTTCTACCATTTTTCTTTTTACCAATGATTGGTGAAGAAGGAGCAATGGATCAGGAAGTTATGGGTGTAATTGCTGCAATGACTGTCACTGACTTTAAAGTAGTAACCCAGATTGAAATTAACTATGCTCAAAAAATTGTCCAGGCTCTCTCAAAATATGTAGCAAATGCGCCACCAGATTTACCGGTAAATATCAAAAAAGCGATTACAGCTATTTCAAAAGATGAAGCATCCGATAAATTGATTGAATATTACAGCGGTCTTTTTGATGATATTTTTGATCTGATAATTTATGAAATCGGGCCTGAGAAATGCAACGAAAAATTTCTAAGAGTTTTGGAAGAAAGAAATAAAATTTATGATGAATCCAAGCTAAAAAAGATCTGGTTTCAGATGAGTGAAGTTATCCGAGGTGAGGGAGAATTAGGAAGTATTGCCAAAAGAGCTGTTCATGAACTTTTTCAGCAGGCTTTTGAATTTACCCAGGCTAATAACCGCAATATGCCAACCGGCTTTAAAGGGCTAAATACTTATGTCAGAAAAAATATTAAGTATACAGAGATTAAGGATCTTGGTCTGGAAGCAGAAATAATTTCTGGTATAGAAGAACAAATTGATAATGCTTTAAGAGGTAATGCTTTATTTACAGATAAAACAAAGGCTGTTCTGATAAATGATGTAGAGCAGTCAAATATGTTAATGAACTATATTTCTGCACCTTCTGCGATGGATTTTAGAAATCATATAAGAGCAGCTATTGAAGAAACAATAGATTGCCCTGAAGATATTGATAAAGATGCTCTTTTAAATGATATGTGTTATCATGGCTTATCTGAGATTTCCAAAGCAGTTTGTCAGGATCTTGTGGAAAAGGTTTTATTTGATATACCTGAATTTCTTGAACAACCACAGGAAAAACAGTCAGAACAAAGTGAAGCTTTGGTAACTCATTTTCATCGGAAAATAATGGCAAACCTGATTGCCGGACTCAAAGGCAAAAAGAGTGTATGGATAAACCATGTTTCCAATGAAATTAAAAACAGAGCCAAGGAAGCTGCCAAAAAGAGAGCAGTTATGGTTGGCAGAATAAATAATGACGATAAGGTAGAGGAAGATTACTAAAGTTAAATTATGTTATACCATCAAGTAATAGACATAGGTGCATATATTCTTTTTCTGGATGATAAAGCAATAGAGCCCAAAGCGGCAAGAATTGTTTTAACAGGAACTGAAGATAAGCTTGTGTCTGTAGGATTTAATGTAGATTTTCGTCTAAGAGATCTCAAAGCACATATTTCAAATATTTTAAAACGTTCTATTGCTATATCTGAAGAGATGGTTGAATGGTTCTTTGAAAATTTACCTATCACCAGGACTATTTCTGCATCCTTTAACCTTAATAAGGATATGTTTAAAAATCTTGAAGATAAATATTATGAATGTGAGACTATAGATCAGTTCCTGAGGGTAAAACCTGATTCAGCAGCTATTGTAGGACCTCTTCTTAACCTGGATTTTTATGAGCTTGTTGGTTTGGAAATTGTATCCGATGAGGAAGAAGAGGATATGTTTGCCGATACTTATATTGGCAGTGGTGATAATGAAAAAGCTGATTCAATGTTTGCTTACTTTGGTGTAATATCAAGGCTAATTATCGTTCAGATGACTGCGGCTCTTAAAGGTGCCTTACTAGAACTGTTTAGCGCTCGCCGCTACTAAAATATAAAAAAACAGTAGAGGCACATGCAATGTGCCTCTACTGTTTTTTATTCTTGAATTTCGTCTCTGGTTTTACCAGCCAGCTCTTTAATTTTATTTGTAATGTCTCTTGATTTGGCAGCTTCATCAGGCACATTTTTTAGAAGCATAGTTTTATATTCAGGATTAACCTTACCTTCCATCCCATCAGCCCAACGTTCATGCTTTTTAAAAAATTCGCTTTTATCAGCATTTTTACTGGCCCAGACAATATCCATCGAAGGACTTGCAGCAATTCCATCAGTCATAATCATTTCCTGATGAAGAAAGCCATCCTCTTTTAATGCTTTTTTTAATTTTTCCGGTGCCAAATCAATCATAAATTTAGGATAAGGAAGCAGAGGATTTTTTTGTAATTTAAGATCAGGCGGATGAGATGAGCTAAGAGCAACTTTCATAATAAATTCAGTACAATACATATCCGTATCATCAAACGTGTTAAAGGCAGCATCATAATCTTTGCCAACAAATTTTTTACCTGTTTCAACCATAGCATTTCTGTCTTCTTCAGTTGTTCCCTTGATCTGGGTAAGAAGCATTACATCTCTTCCATGACGTTGTGTGTACCTTTCAAGAGTATCCATTATTACTCCAACACCACCAGACTTAAAAGTTTGTTCTTTACCATCAATAACTCCTGGTGTATCTGAATCTGACTGAAGAGAATGCATAATCATTGTCTCATTATCCAGGCTACCTTGGGGCATTCCCCATTGTTTTTCAAGCTTGTTTTGTATTTCTTTGTCTTTTCCAACATAAAGAATTCCATGAATAAAGGAACCATCAATTCCACAAAGAATAATATCTCCTTTTTTTGCTTTTGAGCCAAGACTTTTTAATTCTTTATCTGAGATAACAGGCATATCATCAGGACCACCGCCCATTCCCATTCCTTTATCAACAATTTTAAACCATAACTTACTACCATCAAGACTTAATTTTTCTCTAAATTTATCGAAATTAGTCTGGGAAAAACGGTTATTATAAATAGGTTTCCCAACTTCGCCACTTTCAGCAATAATATAACCTCTTACACTGTTTGAGGTTCCGGTATTTTTTTCTACAATTTTTAAAGTTCTTTCAAATAATTGCAGGTTCTTTGCATCCTGAAGCTTATGAATTCCTTTTCCCTTATCTTTTATAGTAAGGCTATAAACATCATAAGACATTCCTTTGTTTACATCACCGCGCTCTACAACAAATTCGGCCCCAGGATTATTTTTGGCAAAGGAAAGAGCTTCTTCTTTGGAATTGACAGTAGTTTTCTTTTTTAAAACGGCATCATCAGGTAAATCGAAAAGCCCATCTTCATATTTACCAACAGAGAATTCATTTCGATCATTACCGTATAGGGGTATAGGTGCACCAATACCAATATTACTCATAAATACCTCAGTTACAAGAATTGCTTGTATACAAATTAAATACCCTTTATTTTTAATCTTAAACATTAATTACAGCCTAGATTACATTTAATTGTTTCTATTTGCAGAGTTGAATGATTAATATTAAATTTTTCATGTAAAGTTTTATTTATTTTTTCAATAATAATTTCTGATTTGCTAATTTCTTTAATCACTATATGTCCGGTAAGCATTATTTTTGAATCGCTTAAAGACCAGATATGCAAATCATGAACATTTATTATATCATTATCTTCAAGTATTAATTTTTCTACAATCTCAACTTTTATATGCCGTGGGGTTCCTTCCATTAAAAGATGAAAAGTCTCTCTTAGTAGTGCGAAAGAAGAGAATAAAATAAGGAGAGCGATTAAAACACTTATAAGTGGATCCGCATAAAGCCACCCGGTATATTTCATTACCAAACCAGCTATTATTGCTCCGATTGACCCAAACAAATCTCCAATAACATGGATCAAAGCCCCTCTAATATTGAGATTATTTTTTGAATTCTTAAAAAGTAAAAGGGCAATAACAATGTTTACTAATAATCCAAAAGAAGCAATAATAATTAATTGATTTGTATTTACTGTAATTGGGTGTACAAAGCGTTCAATACCTTCTTTTAGAACTAAAATGGAAACAATTATTAGAGTAATGCCATTAACAAATGCTGTTATTGTTTCAATCCTTTTATAACCAAAAGTTTTATACTCATTTGCTTTTTTGGAACTGATAAATATAGCAAAATATGCCATAAAAAGAGATGCAGAATCACTAAGCATATGGCCCGCATCAGAAATGAGAGCTAGGCTTCTGCTTATAACACCACCAAAAAATTCTATAAGCATAAAAAGGAAAGTAACAATTAAAGCAATTAAAAGAATTCTTCGATTCTCTACTTCTGAGTGATGGTGATGAAGACCATGGCTATTATGATCGTGATGATGATTATGATGAGCATGGTTATGTCCCATTATTTCTTTTTTTTAACCTGTTTTTTTTCATAACCTAAAACTAATAATTTTTATAAGTATCTTATCTGATTTAATTATATCAAAGGATAAATATTTGCTTTAAGTTTCCTGCCAATCTGTAACACTATCATAAATTTCTCCGGGAACTGGTTTTGCCGTATAGTAATAAAGAGCAACCGATTTTCTGGTCACATCTTCAGGTGTATTTAACGGTTTAGGATGACCATGAAATGACCTTTTACTTGTATTGAACACAACAAGCCTGTTAAAAACAGGGGCAATAGATTTCACACAAGTTGTCATATTAAGATCCCATAGTTCCAGATATCCATTATAATCTGGATTCCAGTCCTTATTCAGATACAATAATACATTTAGCCTTCTGTAAAGATCAAGTTGTACAAGGTGGTTAAAATCGGTGTGGATAGCTAATTTACCGCCAGTAAGAATTTGATGGACCCCGCCACCATAAAAATAAGGATCAGGTAGCAATTTACCTATACCTGTTAATTTCTCCAAAAAATTCAAAAATGGGAATGAATTGAAAGCAAAAAGGATATTCTGCAAATAAGGAGAAACATCTGTAAGTCTGGAGGCATGGCCTATACCCTGTTTTTTTGGCTGATGAAGAATGTCTCTTCTTTTCCAGTCAAGCCAGACATCAGAATTTTTATCCGGGAAAACACTAAGTAATAAATTAGCATAGTTTAAGGGTAAGAATTCATCTATTACAATGTGAGGAAACGGATAAGCAGAAACATAACTTTTATGATTAGCTAATGCTTTAGAAACAAGCTCATCAATTGAAAAAACGAATGGTTCTGTAATGTCCTGGTAACTCATTTTTTAACCTAAATAATTAATATACAACGTAGTTTTTTACTTGCTTACAAAGATTTAATTTTTTCTTTTAATCTAAGATACTCCGCTTCAGGAATTTTAATTTTACCAAAACGGTCTTCTTTACCAATATTTGGTCCATGAAAATCAGAGCCTCCTGTAGCAATAAGCTTATATTTTCTTGCCAGATTTAAATAATAACTGAACTTATAATAATCGTGTGATGGATAATAAACTTCAATTCCTTCAAGCCCATAATCAATAAGCTCTTTTATAGATTCTTCCTTATTCATGAATTTTACTCCCGGATGCGCCAGAACCGGAACACCATTAAACTCTTTAACTGTAGAGATAACTTCAGAAGTAGATACATTAGTGGAAGAAATATATCCCTGTTTTCCTGCTGCCAGGTATTTATCAAAAGCTTCGGGTATATCACTTACATAACCCTGAATAACTAATTCACGTGCTACCTGAGGTCTGCCAACAGAACCAGCTTTTTCCGAATTAGAAATTATTTTTTCAGGTTCAATAAAAACATTAATCTCTTTTAATTTTTCACAAATATGAAATATTCTTGCCAATCTGCTTTTTTTTTGAATTTCTTCAAGGCTTTTTAATTTAAAATAATCATTTTCATTTTCAAAATATGCAAGAATATGAATATCATTACCGTTTAGCTGAGAACTGAGTTCAATACCCTTGATCAACTCTATATCATATTTTTTACAAGCCTTTGAAACATAAGAATAATTTGCAATAGTATCATGATCAGTTACAGAGATAACTTTAATCCCTTTTTCAAATGCCAGGGAAATTAAATTTTCAGGTTCCAGGGTTCCATCAGAAAAAGTACTGTGAGTATGAAAATCGTATGACATAATTACTTTCCTTTCTTGATAGAATTATACCTTTCTTTAATTTTTATTATTTGTGACTGTAATCGAAGAATTTTTTAAGCAAAATAAGATAAAGTAATTAATCAGAAGATAACTCCATGTAATTTTTTTGTCTTCCTGACCTGCCAAATATTATTTATAAAAATGGTTTTACCTGTAACATGAAAAAATACGCCTTATTCACGATATTTTTAACAGTTTTCCTTGATATTCTTGGGTTTGGTATTATCATACCATTATTACCATTTTATGCGCAAAAATTTGGTGCAAATGAATTTGTTATAGGGCTTTTACTTGCTTCCAATGCTGTTGCCCAGTTTCTCTTTAACCCTATCTGGGGAAGAGTCTCTGACAAGTTTGGGCGACGTCTGGTAATGCTTGTTACAGTCTTAGGGTCAGCAATTGCCTATTTATTATTTGGTTTTGCAAACTCACTGTTTTTATTATTTGTTTCCAGAGTACTGGCAGGTATTGCCGGAGCAACTGTTGGTGTTGCTCAATCATGTATTTCTGATATTACGACAAAAGAAGAGCGTTCTAAAGTATTAGGGCAGTTAGGTGCTTTTTTCGCTTTAGGATTTGTATTTGGCCCTGCTTTAAGTGGTATTTTATCAAATGCTAAGGCTTATATATTTATGGGTAGTTATATACCAGGAATAGAGCATTTGGCAAAATATAGTTTTCAGATGCCTGGCATTGTTGCAGCAGTTTTAGGGTTTATTAATTTTTTTATGGTTCTCTTTTTTCTTCCTGAATCAAACCAGAATATGGAAAGCAAAACTGAGAAAAAAGCTTTTGACTGGGAAGGATTTAATGCTGCAATAAGACATCCGGAAATGGTAAATTTATTTCTAATACAGTTTATTATGATGTTTTCCACTTCTACTATGTTTTCTACTTTTGCCCTGTTTTTACATGACAAATACGGGTACGGAATAACAGAAAGCTCATATATGTTTGCCTATTTTGGAGTATGCTCGGCAATAATTCAGGGTGTCATTGTCGGGAAACTGGTAAAAAGGTATAGTGAGGTAAAATTAATGATCTTTTCTTCAATATGCCTGACAATTGGCTTAGCACTGATATCATATATGCCCGGTGTATTTTATCTTTTCCTGGTTTCAACACTGATCTTTTTGGGAAACAGCATAATGAATCCATGTATCACCAGTATGGTTTCACAACGGGCAAAAGATACACAGACAGGAGTAACTCTTGGTGTATCACAGTCTCTTGGCAGTCTTGCCAGAATTTTTGGCCCAGTCTGGGGAGGATATATATTTTATGTGGCTGGGTACCATTATCCTTTTATTACCGGAAGTGTATTTTCATTTATTGTTGTGCTCATTTCTTTAAAAATGCTTACAAGTCAGAAAACGAGTTCTGAAAATGCAAAAGCTGAACCTTTACCTTTATAAAGATATGTATATAATATATTAGCCAGTAATATCCTAATAATCAGGGAAAATATTAATGCCGATAGCAAATCTTTTGACACTAATTGATGATATATCAACAGTTCTTGATGATGTTGCCCTAATGACCAAAGTTGCAACAAAAAAAACTGCCGGAGTTTTAGGTGATGACCTGGCCCTCAATGCACAGCAGGTGACAGGAGTTAACGCAGATCGAGAATTACCTGTAGTTTTGGCCGTAGCAGTAGGTTCACTCAAAAATAAAGGAATTTTGGTTCCTGCAGCATTAGTTATCAGCTTTCTTGCGCCCTGGGCTGTAATACCACTTCTAATGGCTGGGGGTATATTCCTGTGTTATGAAGGTTTTGAAAAAATAGTCCACAAGTTTATGCACAATGACGAAGAAGATAATGCCCCAAATGCTATTGATGAATCTCCTATAGATATGATTTCCCTGGAAAAAATGAAAGTACAAGGTGCTATTCGTACTGATTTTGTCCTTTCTGCTGAAATAATTACTATAACCCTGGGAACTGTTGCAACTGCTCCATTTGGCACACAAGTTTCTGTACTTATAGGTATTTCACTTATTATGACTATTGGAGTTTATGGGTTAGTTGCTGGTATAGTTAAACTGGATGATGGCGGGCTTTATCTCAGTAGGCAAGAGGGGAATAACATTTTCTCAAAAACCTTGCGTGGATTGGGTAAATTTATATTAATAACGGCTCCTTATATGATGAAAGGATTATCTATTATTGGGACAGCCGCAATGTTTCTTGTTGGTGGAGGTATTTTGACTCATGCAATTCCGGGTTTTCATGAAGTTATTCATAATATTGGGCATCATTATAATACAATTCCTTTGTTTGGTATGATATTCCCAACACTGATAGATGGGTTAGTTGGCCTTATTGCCGGAGCAATTACCTTAGCTTTTATTATTGCTATAAAAAGAATAAAAAGTAAAAATATTAGACAAGTTGATGAGGAAAAATGAGGCCATTTTACATTTTATTATTAAGCTTTAGTCTTATTTCATGTTCTATACATAATAATTCCCTTGATGAAAATATTAAATCAGATAAGACAAACTCAATAAAAGCAGAGGAAAACAGAAAAATTATTTCTGGCTTTTATACAGCATTTCAAAATAATGATGCAACACAAATGGCAAAATATTATCATGACAATATTGAATTTGAAGATCCTGCTTTTGGAAAATTAAATGGTGACAGAGCAAAATATATGTGGAAAATGCTTGTGGATAAAGCTCAGGGTAAATTAAAAATTACGTTTGGTAATATCCAGGCTGATGAGAACTCAGGAAGAGCTGAGTGGGAAGCTTTATATAGGTTTGAGTTAACCGGAAGAAAGGTTCATAATAAAATAAAAGCTAATTTTGAATTTAAAGAAGGAAAAATCTATAAACATAAAGATGTTTTTGATCTATGGGCTTGGTCAAAAATGGCTTTTGGATTTACAGGGTGGGTTCTTGGCTTTACATCATTTTTTAAAAATAAGCTAAATGAAGAAACTAATAAGCAGCTTAATTTATATATCGAAAAAGAAAAAAAGAAATAGACATTATATTATTAACCATTTTTTAACCTAAATTAAACCTTTATTTAAC
This sequence comes from uncultured Candidatus Sericytochromatia bacterium, assembly GCA_964422885.1. Lineage (GTDB taxonomy): Bacteria > Cyanobacteriota > Sericytochromatia > UBA7694 > JACMQJ01 > CAYRDV01. Next base: position 124 of record CAYRDV010000135.1, on the reverse strand, counting down.
ATTAGATTAGCAAGAATAATAAAATTATTACGATATTAATATCATGGTTAAATAAAAGGTTATTTGGTTAAGGAGAAGACATTATGAAAAATTTAGTATTAAACTTACTCAGAGATGAAGAAGG
>CAYRDV010000134.1:0-14580 GCA_964422885.1 uncultured Candidatus Sericytochromatia bacterium | reverse complement strand
CCACCAATGAAATTACCCTCGAATGGTTTTGCTTATCAGAGCTGGAAACTTTTGTACTCAGATTTTGAGGCGGGTCTGTTTCATCTGGTGAAAAACCAGTTTCAGATAATAAAAAAGCTTGCCCCTCAGGTTGATTATGTTGTTGGTGTTGGCGATATTGTGCCAGTAATTGCTGCCAAAATATTAAAAAAACCAAACTCTTTTATCGGTTGCGCGATGAGTGATTATTATTTAGACCCGCAAAATCCAAAAGTATCATCATATTCAGGGTTAAAACGTAGTATGCTGAAAAACATGAAAACTTTTGTATTTCCACGGGATTCATATACCACAAATAATCTTCTAAAGCTGGGTATTCGGGCGGAGTACCAGGGAAATCCCATGATGGATTGCATTGAGTATAATAAAAATCTGGATCTTAATCTTTCAAAATATGCCCGAATAATAGGTGTTCTTCCTGGTAGCCACGATGATTCCAGGAATAATTTCCGCACTCTGATGTCAATTATTAATAATCTTAACTTTCAAAAACCATTTACTTATCTTGTTGCTGTTGCCAATAAAGATGATATTCCACGATATGGAAAAGACCTTAGTAAAAATAACTGGTTTATCCAGAAAACAAGCCCTAAGCATGTAGTATGGAAGAATAACAGGGATGAGTTACATTTACTGAATGGTTATTTTGGGAACATATTAATGACTTCTCATGTAATCCTTGGTACTTCAGGTACTGGCAATGAACAGGCTGTTGGTATCGGTATCCCGACAATTTCTTTTCCCTGTGGCACAATTCAGTACACCAAAAAATTTGGTCAGGCTCAGCAAAGGCTTCTTGGCAAAGCTCTTACTTTTATACCAAATCCGAATCCTCCACCGGAACTAATGATGAAACATATTGACCGGGCTTTTAATAATAAAGATTATAGAGAGCAGGTAAAAGCTATTTCTCTGGAAAGATTTGGTGAATTTGGTGCATCTGAAAGAATAATTTACAGGATTTTGCAAAGTATTCATGGTTAGAATTATGTTTGGGATTTATGTTTATAAAGTGGTAGAATTAAATAACCTGAACATTTTTTTAGTATAAAAAATATGAAATGGAGAGGTTTGATTAATCAAATCCTTATATATCCATAATCGTAGAGACGTATAGTAATACGTTTTAACAAGGGTTTTCCCTGTTTTTGTTTTTAAAAATATTTAGCAATAAAAAATTTTAGAAGGATGGTTTATGAATATAGTAGTAATAGTGAAAAGAATAAATGCTCCAAGCAATGCTTCTCCAAGTCAAAAAGTATTAGATGTTGGTGATAAAATTGCTCTTGATATGGCTATTGGAGTACGTGAGAAGTGCGGTGTTGGTAACAGTCATGTTTCAGCACTTTGTATTGCCCCAGTTGAAGACTCTGATGTGATAAGAGAATGTTATTCACTTGGTGCTGATGTTGGCTATTTACTCTCAGATCCTTTATTTGAACAGCTGGATTTGGATGGTCTGATCGGTGTTCTTAGCAGTTCCGCCCTCAAGATAGATAACTGTGATGTTTTGGTAATGGTTTCTGCATCAAATGATGCTGTCACAATTGATGTCGGGCGGCGACTGGCAGAAATGTTAAAATTTAAACATGCAAGTAATGTTGATGCTTTTGATTGCCAGGGAAACAGTAGAATTGTAGTAAAAAGAGCAAATCCAAAAAATGGCCCTGAAAGAGAAGTTATTGAGCTTCCTGTTTTAATAAATCTTAATTGTGATTCTCCGCTAGTGGTTCACAATGCAATGCGGATTATGAAAGCCTTTAAAAAAGAAGTAAAGATCTGGACACATAAAGATCTGAATGTGGATTCAAGAAAGCCTCAGAACCCTGGTATACCAACAGCAGTTCTCCATCATAAAAAAAGAATTCAACGATAAAATAAAGGGGCTTTTTAACTCTTTTATATCTTAGTTTTTTTCTTTACCAAAAGAACTTTGTTAAAAAATTTACCTTTATTTAGAGATGTAAGAGCCCCCTTGATTAAAAAGCTTCCTTTTTCGATTGGTTGTATTGTTGTCCCATTTGCGGCATAATAAAGAATAATTTTTTTATCATGCTCCATATCTCTCCAACTATTATCCCCTCTAAGTTTGTAAAAGCAGTCGGTAAATTTGGTTGAGATTTCAATATTAATGTTTGAACCTTCAGAAAAAAATTCGCCTGTACCCTCAGAAAAACCAACTTTTATTTTTTCTTCAGGATCATCAAGATATTTTATCCTATCAATCTGAATATTGACACTACCATCAGCATTAAGGCTTAGAGAATACTCATGGGTCATTTTGGGAAACATTGCATTACCAACATTTTTTTTATCAGGTAAATATTTAATATTTATTTGTTTGCCATCATTTGACCATGATACATAAAATGTTGGCTTATTAATTCCTTCTAAAGGTGACGTAATATAGCCAATCTGAACAAAACGCCCGGTCTTATAATCTACAATCATTGGCCAGGCAGTATACCAACCTAACTTATTATTTTTATCTGTTAAATCATAGGTTTTTATATTGCACTTTAAGGCCCATACATTGGGGACATTCACATATACCCCTGTATGACCAGCAGCCTGAGAATAATCAGCATCCGTGGAGAATGCTGGCAGTGAAAAAAAGTTTAATAAGAATAAAATGATTAAGAAATTTTTTATCATAATTTCCAGAAATAAAATATTTTAGTTCACTTTTTTGTAAGAGTCAGACTATTATCTGATTTATCTATATAAGTATATTTAAACACATTTTGCAAAATAGGATGCACCTGCATTCCAAAAACATAAGGTTTAATCATTACATATTTTGCAGGCTGATAAAGGAATACCCAGGGAGCCTGCTCAATAATAATTTTTTCTACATTTTTGTAAAAACGGTACCGAAATTCATCTTCAGGCACTACCCTGCCTCTGGCTAAAAGCCTGTCTACTTCTGAATTTGAAAAACCTGTTAAATTTGTTGAGCCAATATATCTGGAATCAAACAAAGGGGTTAAAAATTTATCAGGGTCTGCATAATTGGCTTTCCAACTATAATGATAAAGCTCAGCCTGACCAGAAATTATTTTTTTCAGAAAATCTTTCCAGTCTGTCGCTTTTTTAAGGTTGATTTTAAAGCCTACTGCCTGTAAGTCATTTTTAATTGAATTACAAACTTTTTCAGCTTCAGAATTTTGATAATACCATAAATTTAAGGTAACAGGTTTTCCTTTTAACTCTAAAATACCATCGCCACTATAATCAGAAAGGCCTGTTTCATACAACAGCTTTTTTGCTTTAACAGGATCAAACGGATAAGGTTTTTGCCTGTTTTCCGATGCTCCTGGAAAATGTTCGGGTAAAGGCCCAAATGAATCAATTGCTTTATAATTTAAAATTTTGGTTATAATTTTTGATTTATTGATGGAGTAATTTAGAGCCTGGCGAACCTTTATACTATCAAAACCTTTATGTTTAAGATTAATTCCTAAAAAGGTATTTATCATAAGCGGTTCTTTTATTATTTCGGAAACGGAATGATCGTTGAAAGAGGTGCTATTAAAAACATTTGTCCCAAATTTACCCCATTGCTCTTTTTGCATCAGCTCATCAACCTCTGAATCAGGTATACTTGTCTGCTCTAATTCATTTTGCTGAAATAATTTATATTCATCTTCTGATTTAGTTACAACTTTATAAATTAAAGTGGAAATATGAGGCGTTTCTTTTTCATAATATTTCGGATTTTTTTTGAAAACAATTTTATTCTCACTGAAACTCTCAAACATAAATGGTCCTGTTCCAACCGGGTGAAAACGAAAATCATTTTCCCATTTGTCAGTTTCTTCTTTGGGAATTATTGAAAAAACAGGTAAAGTCAACTCTTTTAACAACAATGGTGTTGGTGCGGTAAGAATAATCTGAACCAGGCGATCATCAAGAACCTTTATTCCTTCAAGATCTGGCTCGGAAACATTTTTTTTGCAATCATTCTGATATTTTTTTAATCCCTTAATCGGAATATCTCTAAATATCCAATTAAAAAAAGAAGGTAAAATTTTTGGATTTGCCAATCTTTCTATCGTATGCTTAACATCAAAAGCAGTAAGCTTTCTGCCATTATGGAAATAGACATTATCTCTGATTTTAAAATTGTATATTTTTCTGTCCGAAGAAATATTCCATTCTTCTGCAAGCTGAGGAACAATATCATTAAAGCTCTGATTACTGCTTTCTTTTTTTGTCCTGTAATCAACAAGTGTTCCATAAATATGTTTTATTATATTTGCTGTAATACTATTATCAGAGTTAATTGGATCAAAACCGGAAACTTTTTCAGGTATTGCCACTCTGTATATGCCATTTTGTTTTTCTGTGCGTTGTTCTCCATATGAAAAGTTCGGGACAGAAAGAAGCAAAGTAAAAGTCAGAAGAAAAGGTGTGAATCTCATTAGCAGTCAATATCCCTTTAAAGATAACAAAACTTTTCTAATTATACTATATATAAAAAATTAGGAAAACAGGACTAGAGTAATTTGGGCCTTTTGTTCTATTGAAGACAGATAAGATATCTATTATCTTAGTAAATAAGAGGAGTAATAAAAAATGATAGAGTACAAGATTGCAATAAAAAGTTTTATTCTGGAAAAGCTTAACGATAAAGGTTTATCAAAAAGTGAAATGGATTTTATTTTGTCAAAGGTGGGCAAAAAATCTAATCCTGAGTTAAAAAAAAACGAAACGACTGATTTAAAAATATCCAAAACCTCAGAAGGAATTGATATTGGCAAAATAGGTTTTAGCCCCAATGCCATCCCTAATTTTGTCATAAAACAAACTGAGCAGGTTGAAAAAGCAAAAGAGCAAATATTATCTTATGCCAGAAAATTTGATGTTTATGAAAATGGCGTTTTTCTGGGTATTTTTATTGGCAAGACAACCAAAGAGCAATTTGTCCAAATTATGAAAGAATATTCCAGTCAGGTAATAGATCTTAAAGATACAGCACCAGTTTATTTTTTAAGTGATTTATCTCTTACAGTATATTTTGATGTCAGAAATATTGTAAAAGAAATAACCCTGGGTAAACATTTTAAAGGCCAGTCAGCCCGTGGACTGAGAATCGGTGAATCAATTGACAGGGCGATTGAACTTTATGGCTGGCCAATTTCTCAATCGTCTATTCATCTGGGTTGGGGCCGTTTTTCGATCTTTCATAATAATGGGGTCGTTACTTATTTAAGATTACAGGTTTAAATAAAAACATATTGGCCCGACAGGCCAATATGTTTTTATTTCAGATATTTTTTTCTTAATTCACGCATCTTATGTCTTCTCTCATCCTCAGGTAAACCTTTTAAAGCTTTTAGTTCTTTAGCCAGTTCAGGGTTCTTTTTGGCTAATTCTCTCAGTTTACCACCTTTATTTCTGTTATTCTGAGCATTTTTAAAATACTCAGGATATTTTTTTCGTAACTCTTTCATTTTTTGTTTTTTCTGTTCTTCAGGTAGTGCTTTAATTGCTTTAAGCTCTTTTTCTATTTCAGGATGAGCTTTCAGAAATTCTTTTTTACTTTCTTTGATATGTTGCTTTGCTGTAGCTGCATTTACCTGATAATTCGATACCAGAACAGTTGAGCCAATAATAGCGACACCAAGTAAGAAGTTAATTTTCTTCTTTATCATTTTTTTCTCCTAAATTATTTTATTTTCTATAACTAGGATGATACATAACAGTTGTAAAAAAGTTTTAATAAAAATGTAAAAGCTGGTAAATTTAGAGCCTCTAGTTACGACATTTTAAAATTACATGCTCATTAATATTAAACTATTTCGGCTGTAATATTTTGTTATATGAGATAATTAAAAAAAACCTGCCATAATGGCAGATATACAGGAGTTAGACGACAGTAGGTGAATAAAAGAATTAAAGAGGGCATCCATGCCCTAAAGAAAAAGTTTAGGTAAGTTATTCAGGTTTAAAATCAATATTAAAATTTACAAAAATAGATACGTAAAGTCTATATTTTATCGTATATTACAAGGGTAATTAAATCGAAAAGACTTTTTAGTGTAATAATGAGAGCGATTGAAATAGAAGATAACAAAAGTTTAATAAGTAAAATTGATTGGAATTTTCCTGATTCTAAGCGTTCTGAATCAATACATTCAATTCATCCATACCCAGCAAAGTTTATTCCTGAGATACCAAGAGGTTTATTGAACAATTTAGATATACCAGAAGGTACATCAGTGTTAGATCCATTTTGTGGTAGTGGTGTAACCTTATATGAATCCCAACAGTTAGGTCTTAATTCATATGGGGTTGATTTAAATCCAATAGCATGTTTAATTTCAAAAATAAAGACTAGCCCGCTTCCAGTTAACTTAGTTGATGTTGGGAAAAAGATTATTTCGCATGCTAAAAATAAATCAAATATTATAATACCTGAAATTCCTAACTTAGATCATTGGTTTAAAAAAGATATTCAATCAGCCTTATCAGCCTTAATACCTGAAATAAAAAAAGAAAAGGATATTGTTATTAGAGAATTTCTTATGTATTCTATCTCAGCAATAATTGTAAGAGTTTCGAATCAAGATAGTGATACAAGATATGCTGCTGTAACTAAAAATATATGTGGAGATGACGTTTATAAATTATTTCTCCAAACAATTGAAAAAGTGGTTAAATTTAAAGCTCTAGAAATAAGTAAAGAAGCATCTTCCTTAATTATTAATAAAAGCATTTTTGAAATTACAAAGCAGGATATTGATTCTCCTGTTGGTTTAGTAATTACTTCCCCACCTTATCCCAATGCTTATGAATATTGGCTTTATCATAAATATAGAATGTTTTGGCTAGGATTTGATCCATTACATGTAAAAGAAAATGAAATTGGTGCAAGAGCACACTATTTTAAAAAAAATAGACCTTCTGTTGAAGATTTCAAAAACCAATTATTTTTAATATTTCAATTACTTTCTTCACTAGTTGTCAAAAATGGATTTGTTACGTTTGTAACTGGACGTTCAAAAATACATGGCGAAATTATAAGAAATGATTCTTTAATTATTGAAGCGGCAAAACTGAATAATTTTGGTTTATTTGAAATATTAACTAGAGAAATGAACTCGTCAAGAAAGTCATTTAATCTATCTCATGCTCGTATTAAAGAAGAGTATATTATTATTTTGAAACGACTTTAAAATTAAGGGTAGATAACAATGATAAATGAAGAAATTAAAATTTATTGGCATAATTATAACTATTTCCCTTATGAAAAAGAGCTGGGTTTAAGAGAAGTTAATAAGATTTTAAAACCAAATACTATAAAGGATTTGGGAAATTTTTTGTTACTTAAAGGTGATTTTAATGAGGATAACTTAAAAAGATTAGTTTATTTCTCTAAAATAGAGACATCAAATTCCACAATAACTACTCTACAGGCTAATTTTGAGCAAACAATTTTAAAAAATACACAAAAAAAACAATCAACTCGGTATTCTGTTCATGGAATGCACGAATATAAAGGTAAATTTAACCCTCAAATAGTAAGAGCTTTAATGAACTTATTCGAAGTAAATAGTAAAACTTTTATTTTAGATCCATTTTGTGGAAGTGGCACAACATTAGTTGAAGCAGCTCATATTGGGGCAAAATGCTATGGATTTGATATGAATCCTATGGCTATTTTAATAAGTAATGCAAAACTTAAATCCTTGAATATCAAATCAGAAGATTTAATAGAAATAGCAAAAAATGTATTTTATAAATTTGAAAAAAATATTTTAAGTTATAAAATTATTAACTTAAATGAGAGGATTGAATATTTACAGAAATGGTTTACACCTGAAATTTTATTACAAATTGAATGTATAAAAGAAATAATAGATTTAAATGCAACTGAAAATAAAGAAATTTTTTATGTTTTAATAAGTAATATTCTTAGAAATTATTCATTACAAGACCCTTCAGATCTTAGAATAAGGAGACGTAAAACCCCATTACCAGATAAACCCTTTATAGAAGCATTAAAAACTGCTTTTAATGCTTCTATAAATAAATTAAGTTTTTTCCAAAAAAATAATTTATTAACACAAAATGAGAATAAAGCCATTTTATTTGATGTTAGAGATGACTCTTTACCTAATTTAATAACGTCTAACAAAATTAAGTTTGATTTAGCTTTAACAAGTCCTCCCTATGCTACTGCTTTACCCTATATTGATACTCAACGTTTAAGTATTGTTTGGTTAAATTTATGCTCACCTCAAGACATAAATAAATTAGATGCAAATATAATTGGAAGTAGAGAATTTAATAACTCTGAAAAAATAAAATGGCTTGAAAATATGAATAACAATTTAAACAAATTACCAAAAGATATCCATAAGTATTGTTTAAATTTAGAAAATAGCCTTGATATTAATGATGGTTTCAGAAGGCAAGTAGTTCCTAGGTTACTTTATAGATATTTTTCTGAGATGCAAAGTTGTTTTACAAACATGGCTAAAGTTATTAAAAAAAATGGGTACTTTGCCTTAATTATTGGGAAAAACCAAACTACTTTAGGAGGGAATTGTTTTTACATTGATACACCATATTTATTATCAAAAATTGCAGAAACAAAAAAATGGGAAATAATAGAAAGTATTGATTTAGAAACCTATCAGAGATATGATTTACATAAAAATAATTCAATTAAAGTTGAAACTTTATTAATTTTAAAAAGGAATTAAAAATGTTTTCATTTGCATTACACCCTAATGTTTATTCAACAAATCCTTCAATCAATGGATTACTTAATATGCTTGAATCAATTTGGGTAAGAAACCATAAATTGGGAGAAGGAACAATATATATTATTTCTGGTTTCTCGAATTATAATGGTGGAATTAGATTTTTCGACCTTTTCAGACAGCATGTAGATTTGGGAGGTAAAATTGTTGCCGTTTTAGGAGGGAGTACTTCTCAAAGGTTATCAAGCCAACAAGTGGTTGAAGAACTTCTTAAATCTGGAGTAGAAGTTCTTATTGTAAATAGAAAAAGACTATTACATGCTAAATGCTATGGGATTTCTTCTAAAGCCGGTGAATCATTAATTGTTACTTCTGGTAATTTTACAGGGCCAGGTATGTCACAAAACGCTGAAGCATCAATATTATTAGATCAGGAAAATACAAAAATTTCTGGGTTTTCTTGGAATAGTTTGTTAAATAGTATTTTGCAACAAAAATGGGATTTTTACAAACCAACATTAATGAACCGTTCAGATCCTTCCTGGAAACTTCTTTATGATGAAGTTTCAAGCCCTTTGAAGATTGATGAAACACAAGAAGTTACATTGATTATTACTCTTAGTCATGCTGATACAGCCAGAATAAGAGCACAAAGAGGCACAACGGCAAGTAAAGGAACGCAATATTTTTGGTTAAGTAAGGATTCCTTTGATTTTTTCCCTCCACTAACAATCAAAAATACTAAAGGATACAAATCTACTTTCTCAACAATAATTACCCTACATTATTCAGATCTACATATTAAAGATGAAAATTGTCGAATAACTTTTGAAGCTGAAAATAATCTTGATTTTAGATTAGGAACAGGAAAATTAAGAAGTTCTAATATTGCTGATATGGGAGATATTGCTGCAATTACTAGATATTCAGAAACAGAGTATATATTAAAAATTTATAAAAAAAATTCTCCTGAATTTAATTTATTAGAGCCTTATGCAATAAATTTTATAGGCCATCAGGGTAAAAAGTTTGGTTATATTCCAAATAGTGAATATGAAAAAGAATTAAATATTAAAATTAAAAGTTTAATTTAAAATAGAAATAAATTCTGGTAAAATATTATTATTAAAAAGAGTAAATTATGAGCCTTTTTTACTAATTTGCTGGAACTTTTTATCTTGGCATAACGTCTATATATTTAGTGACAGGTGTTAATCCTGTTATTACAGATGCTCTTTTACAAAATAATATTATGTTTGAGATATGCAAATGATGAGCTTTATTAATAAAATCTCTAAATAAATCCCCTAAAGGGGCCCCTGTTAGTATTAAAATACCTCGATGTGAACATCGAGGTATTTTAATACTAATAAAAAAGAGATAAATTAACGACAAATATTGATAAAATAAACGTTTTACCTATTAACTAAGCTCTATTTGTAAAGAGAAATAAAATTTACCTAAACGTTTAGGTAAATTTTTTACTCAAGTCCAAATACTTCAAATATATTAAAGTTCCAGGCTATTTCCCCATTATTATATTTAAGAATAAAGTAAAGTAATAAAGTGAAAGACAGGATTATTAATGCAAAAGCGATAATAGACAAAATGGTCACGCCTACCGCCTGTTTCCAGAAACCCCAGGTATAAGTAAAAATAAAGACAATAACTGCCGCAGCAACTGAAGCGTAAATCAGGTTATCCATTGTAAAATATACAGTAAGCCCTGCTGTAAATGGAATCAATATAAGTGCGGCTTCTCTCCGGCTTAATTTTCTTTTTAAACGGAGTTTTATTCCAGGCTTTTTAAAACTAATTTTTTTAGAATGGAGTTTTTCATAAAGAATAATAAAATAATTTTTTAGCGGGCTAAACCGCTTAAAATCCTTAGAAATTACAATTCTCCTAACTGAACAACATTTACCCCATCTATTTTTTTATATTCATATTCAGGCTGAGTATTTAATGGTGTCTTGGGATTAAAACCAACAATCATATAATTTGATTTTATTTCAGCTTCAGTGGAAATGGCGATACCAATCTGTAAATCGGCATATTTTCTTTCACCTAAGATTATAAAATTATGATGGCTTTCAAAGAAGAAGCTGTCAAGCTGAGCTCCATTATGAACTGCATATATAAATACATTTTCACTGTCAAATTTAATATTCTGAGGTCTGTATAACTGCTTTATGACATCTTTTATATTACGTTCAAGATAATTTTCATAGGCATTTACAATATATTCCTGAGGAAGCCCGGTAATAAGTTCAAAAGAAGGCCCAGAACCTTTGTTTTTGGATTTTAGGAAACTTTTTTCCGGCATAAAATTTTTTTTACCTGAAAGAGTCACCGGACCTGAATAATTAAAGCTAAATATATTCCCATCTGGTGTAAAAAAAGCTCTCATTTCAATACTTAGATCGGGTGTGTTTTTTGAAGTTCCGATATAGTTAAGGATATAAGCACTGTCTTCATGGTTTTTTAATTCCAGGCCTACCGGATTTTGGGGTAGGTTAAAAAAATCAATATCCCGGGCTTTACTTGCTTTATCTGCAAGTTTTTGAGCTTCAGTAACAGTTGAGGTGATAACCTCTTTACTGATTTGTTCCGGTTTTAAAAATTTAAAAGAAATGCCAGGGTTTTTATTGGATATTTTGGTGGTGCTTTCTGAATTTAAGTTAGTTTGGACTGAATTACAGGACAAAGTAATAATTGGAAAAAGAGTTGCTAATGACAATTTTATTATTTTTTTCATAGTCCAATACCACTGAATGCTTGTGAAAATATTAGAAACGGAGGGCACAGGATTCGAACCTGCAAACCTTTTCAGGCCAACCGCTTTCAAGGCGGCTTCCTCACCACCCGGACACCCTCCACGCAACTAATTGAAAAATATATCATATTCATGATAATTTGTCAATTACTTTCTTCTAACTCACCTCTTGTATGATAAAAAATCAAGGTTAAATTTAGTCCGTTAAACTGTTTTAACTCACCCTAAATCCCTCTCTCCGTCATTTCATGACGGAAAGAGGAACTTTAAAAAAACTAATTTTCTTCACCCCTGTATCCAACGTAAGCTGGAGATAGGGGTCGCTCATCAGAGCGGGGGTGAGTTAAAACAACTTATTCAAACCCTTAGCTTTTCTCAACTGCCAATTCTTCTGATGATAAGCGTAGCTTGCAAGTAGAGGCAATGTCAAAGTTAACTCTGAAAATACCATTTGCTCATATGAAGTATCAACTTTACCCCATGAACAGGCTTCTTTCAGAGTTGAACCAGATAAGGCCCCATCTCTCTCATCTGCAACGGTTAACTGAACAGCATATTTATGCATGGAAACTTTTTTACCAAGAATATCAGCAGAAACAACCACATCCTGAACAAAGTTTTTAGGAACACCACCACCAAGCATTAATAAACCTGTATCCTGTGATTCTATTTTGATTTTAGTCAGTTCCCTAAAATCTTTTACAGAATCAATTGTTACATGCTCCTTTTCATTTTCCACCTGATGATATACAAGGCCAAAACCAGCGCTACAATCTGAAAAAGCAGGAACAAAGATTGGTACATTTAATTCATAGGCTGTTCGTACAATTGAACCTTTGCCCTTATTGTTATCTACAAGATATTTACCCATAGCTGAAATAAATTCCCTTGATGAATGAGGCTTCTTTTCCAGAGTATTTGCGATATCAGCAATCGTATTATCACAAATCCTTAATTCATCTTCATCAATATAGGTATCATAAATGCGATCTATGCCAAGCTCTCTAAGGGTATTATCATCAGAAAACTGAGTCCCCAGATAATGTTTAAAACCTAATGCTTCAAAAAAGTCCTGATCAACAATATTAGCTCCGGTAGAAACGATACAATCAATCATATTATTTTCCAGCATATCAACCACTACGCCTTTTAGACCAGCACTGATTAATGAACCAGCCAGAGTCAATATTACATTACAATCTTTATCTTTAAGCATCATGTCATATATTTTTGCTGCTCTTGCCAGATTTCTGGCCTGAAAAGCCATATTTTCATAATAATTTATGATAGGAGTAGCATCAAACTCCTTTATATTTATATGTTTTATTGTATCTTTCAGTAATTCTTCTTTTTTCATTTTTATACTCCTTGTTTGTAAAACTCGATAAAAGTCATTATTTTATAAATAAGCTTGGCTGCCATAAAATTTGATGGATTACTTGCAGCATTTGGGCAAAGTTCAACTACATCAAAACCAATTATATTTCTTTCTTTGGCAACCCGTTCAATCATATCCAGTGTTTCATACCAGTAAAGACCTCCCGGTTCAGGTGTCCCGGTTGCAGGCATAATTGAAGGATCAAAACCATCAAGATCAATTGTCAGGTAAACATTTTCGGTTAAAGCACTAACTACTTCGTTTACCCATTGAGGATTTTTCCTGATATATGAGGCATAAAAAATATCTCTTCCTTTAACATTTTCCAACTCTGAGCTGTCCATGCTCCTGATTCCAACCATAACAGGTTTAGCCCATTCTTTCATCCTGGCCATTGCACAGGCATGGCTGTATTTATTTCCCTGGTAACTTTCACGCATGTCAGAATGAGCATCAATCTGTAGTACAGAAACATTTTCGTATTTATCACAATATGCTTTACAGGAACCTACTGGAACCGAATGATTCCCACCAATAGTCACCAGGATTTTATTATCATTTAAATACCCTTTTGCTTTTTTATAAACCCTGTCAAATAATAAATCAGGGCTTTCGTCTGTGATTATTGGTTCGGCAGTAAAAATACCAGCTTTATATACCTCAATATTAGTTTCTATATCATATAGCTCCATATTGGCAGAAGCTTCCAAAATTACTCCCGGACCATTTTCTGCCCCCTTTCCCCAGGTACTTGTAATATCATAGGGAACAGGTAAAACTACAAACTTTGCAGTATCATAACTGGAATATTTATCTTCCAACCCACCAAAATTTTCATCATACATACTTAATTACCTCAAATGAAACAAAGGGCGTTAAGCTGACGCCCTATATCAAGTTATTTTAGTTTTAGGCGACAGCCTCAAGCTGTCTCATTAGAGGAGCACTTCTTGGAAAATCAAGCCCTCTCATAATTACATTGATTGTGGGGGCTTTACACTCAAAAACATCAATCAGGTATTGCTTTGCATATTCATAATCAAACGGTTTACAGGAGAAAAGATCGATAAAAACATAATCTTTTTTTTCAAAAGTATGGATTGAGATATGGCTTTCGGCAATTACTACGAATCCGGTTATTCCTTTATCTTCTGGAACAAGCCCGGAATATTTGAAAACATATGGTTGGGTTATTTTTGTCATCCCGATTTTTTCGGGAAGTTTATCTAATATATCAAAAACAAGATCAAAATCATTTAATTTTTCTGGATTACATCCTTTTAAATCTAATGTCAGGTGTGGACCAAAACCTTCAATTTTTTCCATTTCATAAAACCTCCTTAGGCTCTAATATTTTTATCAACATCATTAATCATATCTAAAAAAAATATCTTTGCAAGACCCTGATGAGGACAAGGTTTTAATTAGTTTTATAAAGTTTATATTGATTTAAAACGAAACAATCTTTCTATAAAATTATTTTCAAGCTAATACTTAGTCACAATCTCATTCACTACAATTAATATTCGTATTATCTGTAAGAAAATATATGATTTTATTTAAAAATACATGATAATTAATATAAATACCATAAATATAGGTTTGTTAAATTTCGCAAGAATTTACACTATATATGATTTTTATCATAGTATAAATTTATATTTATGAAGAAA
>CAYRDV010000133.1:0-14627 GCA_964422885.1 uncultured Candidatus Sericytochromatia bacterium | reverse complement strand
ATTTGCTCTCTCGAAATAATCTAGCGAATCATAAAAATAGGAATATTTGTAAATATATAAGTCATAAATTCAATCATCCTGTTCATAAACCACGGTCCTAAAAAGATCATTACTGCAAAAACTGCTACCATTTTGGGCACAGCTGCCAGAGTCTGCTCCTGGATTGAAGTAACAGCTTGAAATAAACTGATGATAAAACCAACTATTAATGCTGTAAGCAAAAGCGGTAAAGATAAATTAATTAATAGCGAAAGACCATAAATGCCTAACGTTAGAATTGTGTTGTTAGACGTAGCGGTTAAACCTCAAAAAATAATCATTTAAATTTTAATTATACAGCAATTATTAACATCATGTAGAGACGCATGCAATGCGTCTCTACATGATGTTTTATTATTTGCCTAATTTTAAATTATGGACACAGGCAGGAGGAAAGTTTTTAAAAACCTTTACAGTATTCATTTCATATTTTTTTCTGAATTGTTTTAAAATTTTGTGTAGGTTTAAATAATTTTCTTTTTTTTCATTAGAAAGAATTCTTTTTTTTATTTCCGGGAAAAATAAATATTCAAAATATGAAAGAATTCCCCCTGGTTTTATTATATTTTCATAATGTGTAAGGATCATTTTTACAAATTCTGCATCAAATACATTAAAAGGAAGGCTGGAAACCATAAAATCATATTTGTAATCAGGTTTCCAGTCCGTAATTGAGATGCAATGAACAGACACATTCGGGTAATCCTTAAATTTTTCTTGTAAAACTTCTACAAATTTTTGGTTATATTCGATAACATCCAGTCTATCTTTGGGCTTAAGTTTGTCTGCGATTATTTTTGTAAATGCTCCAGTTCCCGGGCCAACTTCAATTACATTTACAGGTTCTTCCGGGCTTTTAATATAACTGCTGATCGCTTCTCCCAAAAACTTTGAGCTTGGTGCAATTGCTCCAACTTCACCAGGTTTCCTGATTATTTCGAGGACAAAAACAAAAATATTTGCAAAAAATGATTCTTTCATTAATACACATTACAAAATTTAAAAATTAATGTTCACATTATATCTGTAGTATTAGCCTGTGCCAAGGTAACTTATATTTACAATAATTTTTTTTGCTACTTTCTAGTAAAGCATGACATTATTAGAAAATAAGATTGGGATGAATAATATTCTTTAACTATAGCTTGACATGGCTTGACCAATACTATAACATTCCCTTTTAATAAAGATTCTTAAAATTTTAACTAAACTGAAGTTTAAATAAGAAGATTGGGAAGGTTAATGTACTAATGGAAAAAGTTCAACTTCGTACTTATGTATTTATAGACAGTTTACAGCCTCAGTTTGCCGCTTATTCGGCAAGCACTGCTCAAGGATATTTACCAGTTGAGGGGCAGGCTGCACTATATGTCGAAATTGCTCCTGGTATGGAAATTAACAGGGTAATGGACATTGCCCTAAAAGCAACTGATGTTACACCGGCAGAGCTAATTGTCGAAAGGCAATATGGTATGCTTGAACTTCATTCAGACTCTCAGGCCGATGTAAGGCAAGCTGGTCAGGCCATATTAGATGCCCTTCATTTAAAAGAAAAAGACAGAGTAAAACCACAAATTATTT
The DNA here is from genome assembly GCA_964422885.1 of uncultured Candidatus Sericytochromatia bacterium. Lineage (GTDB taxonomy): Bacteria > Cyanobacteriota > Sericytochromatia > UBA7694 > JACMQJ01 > CAYRDV01. The sequence continues at coordinate 13,007 of CAYRDV010000133.1, read as the reverse complement.
CAAGCCAGATTATCAGAAGGGTTGATGATTATCAGGCGATGCTGATCAATCGTTCCGGCAGAAAAGGAATGATGCTGATTGGTAAGCAGTCTCTTTTTATTCTTGAAGTTTATCCTGCTGCATATGCGACCCTGGCTGCAAATGAAGCTGAAAAAGCTGCTGATATAAATATTGTTATTATCAGAGCTGCTGGCGCATTCGGGCGAGTTTATCTGGCTGGTGAAGAAAAGGATGTTGTAGTGGCAAGTGAAGCTGCTATTAAAGCAATTGAGTCAGTAGAAGGTACTGTCGAAGTTAAAAAGTAACTCCCCGAGTACCGGGGCCCTGTTTTCGGAGTACCGAGATAACTTCCCATTTAGTGGGAGCCCTGTTTGGGGTAGATTACCCCAAATATATTACAAAAATCCAGATTGTAATTAATTATGATTGTATTGAGTTAAGGAGAAACAATAATGTCTGAAGCATTGGGTATGTTAGAAACTAAAAGTTTTGCTGCTGTTGTAGAAGCCGCAGATGCTATGGTAAAAGCTGCCAGAGTAGAGCTGGTAAGCTACGAAAAAACCGGCGGCGGATATGTGACAGTTGTTGTAAGAGGCGATGTTGCTGCTGTAAAAGCTGCTACAGATGCTGGTGCAAGAGCTGCTGAAAAAATCGGTGAAATGGTTGCAGTTCATGTAATACCAAGACCTCATTCAAATGTTGACAAAGTTTTACCTTTAGGAAGACAGGCTTCTAACCAGAACAGTAATGCAAAAAATACTGAAGTTTAGGGAGTATATTTGTGTTACTAGGTAAAGTAGTTGGTACTGTAGTTTCCACCAGAAAAGAACCAAAACTTGACGGTTTAAAACTCATGGTTCTGGAACTTCTTGATATATATGGCAAGCCAAATAAAAATTATGTGGTTGCTGTAGATGCAGTAGGAGCAGGTCCAGGTGAGATTGTCCTATATGCGTCAGGAAGTTCGGCCAGACAAACTGAGGCAACCAATAATAAGCCATGTGATGCTGTGATTATGGCTATTGTTGATACCTGGGATGTCGGAGACGATACAGTTTACAAAAAAGACTAATTAGTCTTTTATACTGTACTTTCCTTCTTATGTTTTAGCAGGAAGGCTATGTTCTTTTGAATATATAAAATAATCAGTTTAGGTAATTATTTATGGAAATTTTGGAAAGCAAAGTTAGAGCTATTGTTGAGAGTGTTGTTGCCAGAGTTGTAAATGAACCAGGTCATGGGCACTTAACAAGCTCAGCTCCCCTCCCTCCCAGAGAAATTGGGGTATTTGATGATCTTGATCAGGCTGTAGCTGCTGCAAAGACAGCATTTGAAGAGTTTAAAAGCTTTAACCTTGAAGAGCGGGAAAGAATTATTGAAAGTATTCGTAAATCCTGTCGACAACATGTTGAAATCCTGGCCAGAATGGCTGTTGATGAAACTACTCTTGGCCGTTATGATGATAAAATAAATAAAAATCTTCTGGTTATTAACAAAACCCCAGGCACTGAAGACCTTGTTTCTAAATCAATATCTGGTGATAAAGGCCTTGCTTTAATTGACAGAGGTCCTTTTGGAGTTATTGGTTCTATTACCCCATGTACAAATCCTACCGAAACTATTATCTGTAATGGAATAGGTATTATTGCCGGTGGAAATTCTGCTGTTTTTTGCCCTCACCCTATGGCAAAGAAAGCTTGTGTCTATTGTGTCAGTGTCATAAATGAAGCAATTGTAAAGGCTGGTGGCCCGCGTAATCTGCTATGTACTTTACGTAGTCCTTCAATAGAGCAGGCTCAGGCTTTAATGGTACATCGCGGTATAAAACTACTTGTTGTTACAGGTGGCCCTGATGTTGTAAAAAAAGCAATGACTTCCGGTAAAAAAGTTATTGGTGCTGGCCCTGGAAATCCTCCTGTTGTGGTTGATGAAACGGCTGATCTTGTAAAGGCCGGAAGAGATATTGTGGCTGGCTCCAGCCTGGATAATAATATTGTCTGCATTGCTGAAAAAGAAGTTTTTGCTGTAGCCTCAGTAATGGATCAACTTAAAAAAGAAATGTGTAATAATGGGGCTTATGAAATTAAGTCTTATCATCTTAAAAAGCTTGAACAGCTTGTTTTGACTGAAAATAAAGGAAACAGAAAGCATTCTATCGTAAATAAAAATTGGATCGGAAAAAATGCAAATGTTATTTTAAAAGAAATTGGCATTGATGCAGATCCTTCCACAAGGCTGATCATTTGTGAAGTACCTGAAGAACATCCTTTTGTCTGGTCAGAATTATTGATGCCTGTTTTGGCAATGGTTCGTGTTCCCGATGTGGATACGGCAATATCACTTGCTGTTGAGGCAGAGCATGGCTTTGGGCACACTTCCAGTATGTTTTCCAAAAATATTGAAAAAATTACTAAAATGTCTAAGTTAATCAATACATCTATATTTGTTGTAAATGGTCCAACATCTGCTGGTCTTGGGCTTGGTGGTGAAGGATATACTTCATTTACAATATCCAGTCCAACAGGTGAAGGTCTAACTTCTGCAAAAACCTTTACCAGAGAGAGACGGGTTACATTTGTAGATAGTATGCGTATTGTTTAGAAATATTGTCAAAAATAGCGTTTAATGTAGGGGTTTGATTAATCAAACCCCTACATTAAAATTAATTAATTGGTAATTCATGATTGTTTCAACTGAAATATGCTTTATTTGCGGAAGGCTTTCTCATTTTCAGTTCCCGGATAATTTTCTGTTACTTCGCGAAGCTGTTTGTTCAAATTGCCGTTCTTCTATAAGAAGTTCTGATATTACCAAAATAATTATTAAAACCCTTTTAGGTTATGAGCGCTCCCTTCTTGAAGTACGAGAATTTTTGAAAAAATATAAAATACTTGAAGCTGCATCTTATGGTGGAATAAATAACTCGCTTAAAGGCTCACCTAATTATACCTATAGCGAATACTTTGATAATATCCCCAATGGTCATATACATAAAGGTATTTTATGTGTCGATTTACAAAATATACTTTTTGCTGATGAAACCTTTGATCTGATAATTACTCAGGATGTTTTCGAACACATAAAAAATAAAGATGCTGCTTTTGGAGAAGTAAAAAGGGTTTTACGAAAAGGCGGGTATCATATATTTACTGTTCCTGTTCATGAAAATAAAAAAACCAGCAGCAGAGATAATTTACCTCCGGTCTATCATGGAGATCCTTTGAGAGATGGCGTTTTGGTTTATACTGACTTTGGCAATGATTTATGTGAAATCCTTAATGAACAATATATGATGCCAACTAAACAGATTATGGTTCATAAATTTTATGAAAAGCATGAGATTAGTGATGTTGATAAAGATTATAATGACTATCTCCAAAAAAAAGACAGGCTTCTCGAATTTTTTAAATATAATTCCCTTGTTTTTGTTTCAAAAAAAGTATAAACTTTATACTTTTTAAGAGCTATTTTTTTTGATTTTAATTTTTTAATCTGAGGTTTTACAACATTTTCATAGCACTTAGGACAAATATTAGCTGTTAAAACCTGAAAGCCCAATTTTTCTAAAAGCTTTTGTAATAAAGCTCTTATACTTAAGTTATCATCTGCAATAAGTATTTTCATAATATAAAACCTGTTAATTAGGAATCAGCTGTTCCTTTAGTACGATGTTCATCTTCTTCACCAGTATCAGCAATCACCAGACAACCGAAAAAAATGGATGCACCAAAACAGCTGATTATTACAATATGGTTCCAGGATAAACCAAACCAGTGCAGAGCAATAAGGCCAGACATTAAAATTAAACCAATATAAGTCATTTCTTTGTTCCTGCCTATAATCTCTGTTTTATATAATCTTCAAGTTTTATGATATCCTGTGAAAATTTCCTAATACCATCTGATAATTTCTCTGTTGCCATCTGATCTTCATTTAACAACCACCTGAAAGTCTTTTCATCCAAATTTATCTTTTCATCTTTACAGTTTTCTACTGCAAAATCCTGATTTAATATTACAGGCAAATCATTTTCATCGTTTCGTAATTCTTCCAGAAACTGAGGGCTTATTGTCAGTAAATCGCAACCTGTTAATGCTTTTATTTCACCGGCATTTCTAAAACTGGCACCCATAACCAGTGTTTTGTATCCATACTTTTTAAAATAACTATAAATACGTCTTACTGAGAGAACTCCCGGATCTTCTTCTGGTAGATAGCTGTCACGTTTAGCAAATGCTTTATACCAATCGAGAATTCTGCCAACGAATGGTGAAATAAGGTAAACTCCTGCTTCAGCACAGGCTACTGCCTGCCCAAAACCGAAAAGTAATGTCAGGTTACAGTGAATACCTTCTTTTTCCAGAATTTCGGCAGCTCTTATTCCTTCCCAGGTCGCAGCAACTTTGATTAATATTCTTTCTTTATCAATACCCTGTTCTTTATAAAGACCAATTAATTCTCTGGCCTTATTAACTGTGGCAGTCGTATCAAACGAAAGTCTGGCATCAACTTCTGTAGAAACATAACGGGGGACAATTTTTAAAATTTCGGTACCAAAATTAACAACCAGTTTATCCAGTATTTTCGAAATTGCTGAATCAGAATCTTTATTGGATTCCTTGCCGTAATTAATTGCATTTTCTACAAGATGCTGGTATTGGGGCATCTGTGCGGCAGCAAGTAATAATGATGGGTTTGTAGTAGCATCAGTTGGCAGATATTTTTTTATTGAATCTATATCCCCGGTATCCGCTACAACTGTTGTGACAGATTTTAGGCTTTCCAAAGCATTTCCCATTACATTTTTCCTTTTTAGTATCAGAATCTTAAATATCATTTTACCTTACCTGTTTCAATATTTCTTTTTTTATATTTAAAGCTTTGCTATTATTAATATTTAGCTTGAATATTTCACAAATTTCTGCCATAGATATTTCAGATAAAGTACAGACATGCCATGTCTCAACAGATAAAAATTAAGATAATATTTTACATCTGTGTAATCTGTGGTTAAATATTTTTTGAGGGGAACAAATTATGCTTGAATATTTTGAAAAATCTACAGAATTATTAAAAAATAATCTTCCTTTTGTTTCAGTTACCTTAATCGATACATTAGGCAGCACTCCCCAAAATCAGGGTGCAAAAATGATTGTAACACTGGAAGGCCTATATTTTGGTACTATTGGCGGAGGAAAAATTGAAAAAAAATCTATTGAGGAATCCTTAAATTTATTAAAGCAGAAAGAAAATCCGAAACATTGTCATTTTGTTCAGTGGAATTTAAATAAAGATGTTGGTATGACTTGTGGTGGTACTGTCAGATTATATTTTGAAGTATTTAATCATAATAACTGGGAGATTGTGATATTTGGCGCAGGCCATATTGCAAATACTTTGATACCACTACTTTTAAATCTTGATTGCCATATTACCTGTATTGATTCAAGAGAGGAATGGCTTGCGAAACTTCCTCAATCTCCTAAATTAACCAGAATTAATTCTGAGGAGCTACTATCAGAAGTAAAAAATATTAAAGAAAATTCTTTTGTATTACTAATGACAATGGGACATTCTTCCGATAAACCAATTTTGCTTGAAATATTGAAAACCAGAACTTTTCCTTATATTGGAGTGATTGGTAGTAAGGCAAAAGCTAATATTTTAAAAAAAGATATTGCAGAAGCAGGACTTCCAAAATCATCTAATGATTTATACTATTGCCCGATGGGCCTGGATATCGGTTCAAATAACCTTTATGAAATTGCTTTTAGTATTATTGCTCAGTTACTTCAGCAGAGGGATAAATAACTCCCCACCTTGTGGGGCCCCTGTTTCCGGGTACAGAAATAACTCCCCACCTTGTGGGGTCCCTGTGAGTATTTAGGTTATGATTATAGGTTCTTTATTTCCAGCTAATTTATCATTATTTTCAATAATATAATCTATTGCTTTTTTAAAGTGCTCAGGTCTATTATACTGATAATAATTTTTAAAATTATCAGGGGTAATTTTTTTACAGATCGATTCCCTGTATTGATCATTATTGATTATATTTATTATTTTATTCAGATAGTCATCATAGTTTCTCGCTATCAACTCATCAAGATTTAATTTTTTTAATATTGCTCCTGCAAATTTGTTATATGCTTTTTCACCTTCAATCGCGATTATCGGTTTTCCCAAAAATAAGGAATCTACGACAATGTTATGTCCACCAAAGGGATATGAATCAATACAAATATCTCCTTCTTCAAAAAGTTCCATATATTTAAGAGCAGAAATATTACCTATTACTTCAATATTTTCCTTTCCAAGTATTTTTGCTATTTCATCAACTAAATTATCCTGTAATTGTTTACAGGAATTAAGTGCCGGGAAAAAACGGAATAATAATTTCTTATTTGAATTTTTTAGTAACTCTTTTAATTTATTTAAATGGAAAAAATTAATTTTTTGGATTGTCCAGGGACAGATTATTATAAATGGGTCTGAATTTTTTTTGATATTTTTAGGTATATAATCTGGGTATAACGAAGAGACCGCAAGACCAGGAATCAAAATCAGTTTCTCTGAATAATTACTTTGATAATTTTTTAATATTTCTGTATCAAAACCACCAATAAAATAATCAATTTCGCTGCCAAATGTACTTACCGGATGTCCGTAGCCTGTTACCTGAATATTTGCCAGACGCAGATTTGATAAAAGGATAGACTCCATATTCATCCCTATATCAGGATAATAAATTACTGAAAAATTGCTATTAATTATTTGAGCAATTTTTAAATTATTTTCAGCATTAGGCTTAATATTAATAACTTCTTTAAATAAGTCATGATCTGTATTTTTAGGCAATTCTCCAAACTCAATTAAAGTTAAGTCATAATCTTTTTCCAGTTCTTTGATAAATTCATAATAGCATCTGTGGATTGAGTGCCTTGAACAGAAATTTTCAGATGCTATAGCTATTTTAGGTTTTAATAATGATATTATCTTCCTGTTATTTTTATTTAATCCCTGGTAATTATTTTTGATTATTAAATTGATTCTTTCCTTAATTTTTCTGTCTTTTACAGGATTAATATAAGTAGAAAGAAAATAAGGAATATGAAAATCAGCTGGAATAAATAAATTATCTTCAATTTTATCAATATACTCAAGATGATCTTGTATTTTATGATAATGTCTTTCTGTGATAAAATCGTAAACATCAAAAAAAATCCAATACCAGGTAAGCACCATCTCTCTTTTAAAAGAGAAAATAAAGTCATAATCAATATTTATCTTATTTCTAAAGGAGTAAAGAGTTAAAAACTTTGCTATAACGTTGTTATCTGGACTTTTAAAACCAGAAAGCTTTTTTATATAATCATCAGTTGTTTTCAAGTCGGATATGGAGGTAATATTTGAAATTATTGGATTTAAAGTGATAAATGGGATTATATTCTGTTCATCAATTATAAAATCCTCAGCAGAAAAGACTACAAAAAAGTCATTTATAAAGAGATTTAAAAGCTTATATTCTTCAAAGCTGATATTTGTTTTACTAATTTTACGAAAATAATTAAGGATATTTAAAATAATACTTTGCAGGTTAGAATCTTTTGGAAGTTTTAATACTTCTCTTTTTCTTAAAAATATTTTTGTTAACTTATCCATTTATGTCTTAATATTTAAAAATTTAAGCTCAGGTGAAGGAAAATTATCTAAAAAACTAATATATTTTAGAGCAAGATTTGTGTTTCTTCTTTTATCATATTCAGTTAAAAAGTATAAAACCAGATCATATGAATTATAGACATCATTCATAATTAATGCTGATTTAAGAAGCTCTTTATCATTAAATAATTCTAACTTGGTATAATCGCGGATAAATACTGCATCTGCCCATAATAACTGACTCATTGGAGCAGTGATTATTTCTCCCTGCATTGGAACCAAAGCCCTGCCAGCCACATCAATAAATTTATGAAGAATAAAACCATGTTCCCTCAGGAAAACCTGTATATCTCCAAATAATGGCTGATTTTTATAGAGAGGAATAAACTCAACTTCAGTTTCAATAATTAAAGTTTTTTTTAGTGTCTTAACTGCATTTTTAAGAATATTAAGTTCAGAACCTTGTGTATCAATTTTTATAAAATCAATATTTTTTATTTCATTAATCTCATCAAGCTTTTTTGTCTGAATTTTTTCTTTGTTAGTAACATAAAAATTACCATCAGAGCTTCCTGCCCCTATAGACTGAAAAATATCAATTACTGAAGGATCTGGTTCAAATAGAGAAGAACACCCCGGATAAGCTGTAAGATGAAAAGTTTCTTGGTTTCCTGTACCCAGAAAATAAGGTAAATATATTTTATTGCTGTCTGATTTTAATTTTGAAAACTCTTCAATATTTGGCTCAAACCCAATAATAAATGCTAAATTATGAGTTACAAGATCGTGAAACCTTTCAATGCCTTCTTTCATTGCCCCTATATCTAGTATTTTGACTAATGGTAAGGAAATATTTATTGAATTTTTTAATTGGAAACTCATTTTTATAAAGAAAAAAAAGACCACCATTGGTGGTCTTTTTAAATTTTTAATTATTCTTCAACCATCGGTTTGGTTTTTGCAGCAATATCGATCCAATTCTGAACTTCGCCAACACTTGGCATTCTGTGGACAAATTTTTTCTTAGGGTCAATGTTATTAGCAATTTCTAATCTTTCATGAAGATTATCGCCTCTTCTCTGAGCTAATTCTTTTATAGAATCAACGCCTACAGCTTCAAGCCAGTTAGACTGTTTTGGTCCAAGACCTTTAATACGCATTAAATCTACATGGTTGGCCCAGTTAAGAATAAGCTTGTGGCTAATTCCGGTTGCTTCAGCAAGCTTTTGTCTGTCAATTCTTTTTGCAGTTGCCTTTAATAGAGCATCTGTATCTTTTATGCCTTCATCATTCAGTCTTTCCTGATAAACTGCACCAATACCAACAATTGCTTCTAATTTATATTTATTTTTGCTTATTTCCAGAGAAGCATTTTCATCTATATTACTTACAATACTTTCAGTAGGAGCAGGGAGTAACATCTGAGTATTTTCAGAAGCACATCCAGCTAAAACTAAAGTAACTAAAATACTGGCAGCAAAACTTTTTTTGAATGAACTATACATTTTCTTTACCTCTTTTATTAATAATTCTCTATCATTAGAACCTTATAGTAATATTTTTAAAATAACTTTCCTCTCTACAGTTAAGTAAAAATTAATTATAATTTAAAATTAACCTAAGTTTGCCGCTCTTTATTTCTCAGGATAAAACGTAAAGGAGTACCTGAAAACCCAAAAGCTTCACGGATCTTATTTTCAAGATATCTTAAATAACTTGCAGGTAACAGTTTACTATTATTCATAAAAAGAATAAAGGTTGGCGGGATAACGCCAGCCTGAGTCGCATAATAAATCCTGGCTGTTTTTCCTTTATCTGTTGGGGGAGGGTTCAAAGCAACCGCTTCGTTAATAATCTGATTTAATAAACCTGTTGTTATTCTCCGGTTATTTTCTTCAAAAGCACTATTTACGATTTCAAAAATATTAAATAACCTTTTTTTTGTGACAGCCGAAGTAAATATTATTGGTGCATATTTAAGAAAATGTAATTTAAAACGGATTTCATCAGCATGTTTTTTCATAGTCTGATTTTCTTTTTCAACCAGATCCCATTTATTGACTATGATAACACAGGCTTTACCTTTATCATCTACCATTCCGGCAATTTTTTGATCCTGTTCGGTAACCCCTGTAGTCGCATCAATTACCACTAAAACAGCATCGGATCTTTCTATTGCTTTAATCGAACGGACAACCGAAAATTGTTCTACACCATAATCAACTTTTGCTTTTCTTCGTATTCCAGCAGTATCAATTAAGATATAATTTTGCCCATAATAAGTCAGGGTTGTATCTATAGCATCTCTGGTCGTTCCTGCTGCATCATGAACTATCACTCTTTCCGTTCCCAGTAAAGAATTAATAATTGAAGATTTACCAACATTAGGCCGCCCGACAATAGATATTTTCAGATGTTCCGTTTTTTCCTCAATAGCCATTTTTGGCAGGAATTCTATTATCTCATCAAGAATAGTATTAATTCCCAGCCCATGAATAGCTGAAATAGTAACAGGTTCACCAAGATTTAACTCATAAAATTCACTGGCAAGAACTTCCTGCTCAAAATTATCAATTTTATTAATTACCAATATAATTGGCTTTTTAGTCATCCTTAATTCATGTGCGATATCACGGTCTGTAGCCGTTATTCCATCACGTCCATCAGCTACAAATACGATTACATCTGCTTCTGACATAGCCAGCTTTGCCTGATTTTGTACTTCCTTCAGCAAAGTATCCGTTTCGTCAGGAATGATACCACCCGTATCTACAACCATAAATTCATTACCTAGCCACTCTACATCCAGATACAATCTGTCACGCGTTACTCCAGGCATATCATCAACTATTGCTTCACGATTACCAACCAGACGGTTAATAAATGTTGATTTACCTACATTAGGTCTTCCAACAACTGCAACCAGAGGTTTCATATTTTTACTCCGATAAAATTCAAACAGAATTAAAAAATTTTAAATCATCAGATCAATATATCAATTTTTTATGATGTTTTATTTTGAAATTCAATATTATTCACATAATAGTGATTTTAGTTATTTAAACTACTCTTCCAAGCTTTTATAATATATATATCTTAAGTTTGCAATTTTGAGGAAAAAATTAATGTTTGGAAGAGACCAACTGGTTTTATCAAAACCAAGAGAAATAAAACCTGTCGCTAAATCCTTTGCAAAAAATATCCAAAATCTCAAGGATGAAGATGGAGTGATGAAAGCTGTAGCTGCGGCAGCAGAAAACAGAAACAAAAGCATTAAACATGAGATAATTCCCCGACCTGCAACAAAACCGATAACATCTGTTAATCGTGGCCCGGTTCAATCTAAGTATGAAGTTGTTGATTCAGATTTAAGTGAAATTGAATTAACCATGCGTAAAGGTTATTTAAAGCTTGAGGTTGTTCGACCTTATGCCAAAAATTTCCTAAAACAGGTAAATAAACTTGAAGATGTCAAAGAAGATAGCGAAGAAAAAGATGCTTTGGGTAAAATAGTTTTTTCATATTCTGACTCAAAGGGTCGGTGGGGTGAATTAAGTAAAAATGGTGAAAAGATAAAAATAATTCATCGTAAAAAAAATAATAAAGATTTTCCTGAAGACCAGATAGATATATACAGCCTCAATAGCTATAATGTAAGTCCATCAGGTGTTTATGTTCAGGTAAAGGGATGGGGAAATCATAAAGAACTTTCTGTTTTAAATGCTCTAAAAAACTCACTTTCAAAACTTCCGCAATCACCTAATAACAAGAGTGATTCAAGTGAAAGAATAATTTTTAGTTATACTCTGTCTTCAATGTCATCTTTGGCAGATGGTGGATGGGAATGTAAAGTTAAAGTAATACCAGGTAAAATTAGCTAAAAATGGCTCTGTAAATTGAAGTTATACCCAATAAAATGATTACATATGAGGCGAAATTTAATAATTTTTGCCTGAATTTGTAACTAATAAAATTTGCTACCATCCCAAATAGAAATAATGCCGGAATTGTTCCAAGCCCAAATGATAACATTGATAAAGCCCCTTTTAGAATATTACCAGTAGTCATCGCTTGAATTTCAACAGTATAAAGCAGGCAACAGGGTAAAAATCCAAGAATAACCCCAAGTGGATAAGTAAAAAAAACTCCTTGTTTTTTCATTAATTTACCAAAAATCCCCTTAGTTAATTTTATAAAAAATGAGCCGGATTTATCCAATACCCCTATTTTAGGTAAAAAGCCTGCCAGACTAAGCCCAAGGTAGACCATTATACAACCAGCTATTAATGTAATAATATTCTGTACACCTGCCATTTTACCCAGGAAGTATATATTAGAGCCAAGAAGACCCATTAATGCTCCCAAAAAAGTATATGTTGTAACTCTGCCAAAACCATAAAGTAAATGGGAAATAGATTTTTCCCAGGAATTTCCTTTGATATTCATTGAGTAAGCTGTTACAAAGCAGCCACACATGCCAACGCAGTGCATACTGCTCAGAAGACCTGCGATAAAAAGTAAAAAGTATTCCATAAGTACCTCAAAAGAATTTTAGCCCATTTAAATAGATTTATTGGTTTTAAAATAATAAATTTTATAATCAGCTAAAATTTTTAAAAGTTTGTAATTAAGTCTTTACAAAGGTATTAAGAATAGTTTAAAATAGATTTAATAATTATTTATTAAAAACTGAACATAAATGAAAAGATTCAGAAATACTACTATAACTATTTTTTCAGTTTCTCTGGCAATTCTTACCAGTTTATCAGGTTGTAGTACAAACAATAATAATTTTTCAATGCATCCTGAACAACAGGAAGCATCCCCTTATTCTGAAAAAGTGGAAGCCCAGACTCTTTTAAATTTTAATCATGAATTTAGTAAAAGTGGTCTCTCTAATAAGACTCTGAATATTAAATTAAAAAATCCTTTATCAGAGCTGGAAATACAAAAACTGGCAACAAAATATAATGCCCGTGTAAAAAGATTTATAAGAGGAATAAACTATCTCGTTCTGGAAACAAATAATACTATTGGCAGTATTTTAGTAGAAAAGCTAACTCAGGAGTCAATAATAAAAGGGGTTTCACCTGCCGTAAAAGTTATGCTTGATCCTGTACAGATTAGTGTTTCTCCCAAAGCTCAGATTGAAGCCGCTTCTGATTTAAAATCTGGTAGTATGAATGATCCTTTGTTTGGCGAACAATATGGCCTGAAACTTTTACAGGTAGAAGGAGCCTGGCAGATTAATCCAGGAAACCCTCAGATTAAAATAGCGATGATTGATACAGGTGTAGATCTCAATCATCCTGATCTCAAAGATAAATTAGTACCAGGAAAAAATA
>CAYRDV010000132.1:0-14643 GCA_964422885.1 uncultured Candidatus Sericytochromatia bacterium | reverse complement strand
AAATAAAGAAAAATACAAAATAGAATACTTAAATATGCCAGAGAAGGTTATAGAGATTCGTTCGGAGAATATATAAAAAAATTAGTTAAGCCAATAGAATTAATTGGTGAAGAATTAAGAGAAGAAAAAACTAAAGTAAAAAAATGGGGATTATAATGATGTTTACCCGGTCTTTAGGACACTCTATGTAGTATTACATCATCCAGGTTGGTTTTGTAAAAGTGCAAAAAATGTGGAATTGCAATGCGAGACCAATAGCCAGAAGTATTATTAACAGGCACTCCCATTGGATTGCAAAATTAAAGAACTATGGGGATTGATGTATCTCCAGAGTTTATCGTTTTTGCAATACGATGAAGCCCCCTCTATATCCAGCATTGACTGGCTTAAAATGATTAAAAATAAATTCAAACATACTATCTGGTTAAACCCCATACCCAAACACGAATGGGATGACAGTTATGGCTCTTTTACTTTGAATATCATTAAAGACATTATCCATATGGAAGATTTAACTTTGCAGGGGATTAAAAATACTGTTGAGTATCTGAATAGTAAGTCTTGAACAGGATTTATAGGATTAAAGGATGGACAGGATAAGAAAAATTCCCTTTGATAATCCTGATTATATTTTGATATGTAGTATAAAAGACCTTAATTCTTTTCTTATTTTAAAAATTTTTCTTTGGGAGTAAGCATCTTTGCTTACTAATTTTAGCTTTCCTTCAACCTCATTTAAACAGTCCGATAGAAATTTATTTTCCATAATATGTTATTTTGATTTCTTTTTTAATGTTTTTTCAAGGTTTTCTTTGATCCGAAATTTAACAATTTTACTGATAAGTTCTATTGGCATTGGCTGATTCAATGGAAACTGAACAGAACCTTTTCCGGTTTTGTAAACAGATAATTCTTTCTTAAACGCTTCGATTCCTGCAGGTACTGGATAGAAACCTATATGATTTTTAAAAGCTGCAAAGTAAACCAAATTTCCATTTAAAATAAAGGCTGGCATCCCATATTTAATTGTTTCTTGTGCTTCTGGTGCAGCCTGTTTTATAGTTTTCCGAATTTGTTCAAGGATAATTTGAATTTCTTTTGGAAAACCACTGATATATGTACCAATATCTTTAATCTCAGGGTTCATAATTTATTTTATTTCAAAATAATTTCATAATTTCAAAAAAAATTATATCATTCTAAATTACAAGCCAAAAGAGGAAAAAAAGAATGGTATTCTTAGTTGATGAATTAATGAAAGTTCAATTTTTTAAGTTAGGAATTTTACAATGATAAAAAAAGTCGCTTTTACTATGTATCCGGTGGTTGATATGGAAAGAGCAAGAAAGTTTTATGAGACAATTCTTGGATTAATCCCTGGCTCTATTTCTGCTAGTGGTGGTTGGGTTGAATATGATTTGCCACATGGCGGATGTTTTGCATTGACTACATTTACTGAATCCGTACCGAGTACGGTTGCAGGTGGCTGCATTTCCTTTGAAGTAGATAATCTTGATGAAATGGTTGAGGATTTAAAATCTAAAAAGGTCGAAATAAAAGCTGATAACATTGTTAGCCCTGTTTGTAAAATGGCAGTAATAGTAGACTCAGAAGGTAATTCAATACTTTTGCATCAATTAAATAAAACTATTTAGTATTGCAAAATAGTTATAATAATTTTTCCTTGAAAATGGAAAGTTTATTAATTATAGAATTATTACTATTAAGTACCTCATTAATCAGAGCTTTCCAACCAATATTTTGCAGTTTACGTGACATTTTTCTATAACCATCACCATAAATTGGATCTGGATCTTCTGACATATTTTTTAAATAAGAGTTCCCATTAGCTGTTCCATCATTTTGATAAATCAAAGCAACACCAAGGTTACAGAAACCCTCAATATCTTTTTCAGGCATTTTTATATCTCTTTCATTTAACCAGACATGTATTAATTCGTGGGCCAGAACACCTTCAAATTTCAACCTTGGTAATCCGTATAAAATAAAAATAGAATGTTCCACTGATATGATTTTCTTGTTCTCTTTTTTTACAATTGTTTTTGTATAACCGTGGCTATTTTCATTCAAACTAACTCCCAACCTTTGATTAAGTGTTTTTTTATCCGACAGGCAAACACTTATATAATCAGGAATATAATCAAATCCAGCTTCATGAAGTTGATTAATTACCCTTTGCTTACTATGATTAATTTGTTCATCAGAAGTTACCTCTGTTATTCTGCATATACCGCAAACATATCGTCCATCCCCATATTGAATTCCCCCATTTGAAGTTTTCTGGGAAATAATTCGGGAACATGAATGACAAATATTTGTCTTAGGGGAGTTATAACCATTATGATTTGGATGAGCAATATTGCCCCAGTTATCCCTGATATATTTTCCTTCCAATGGCAGAGTACAAACACTACAACAGGGTAATTTTGTATTTTTGAAACAGTTATAATGGTATTTCCCACCATCATCATAGGTATATTCCCCATCTATAGGTATTCCGCAGATATTACATTTAGGAGCATAATTTTTAAGATAGCATTGTTGGTGATACTTTTTATTTTCATGGTTAACCCATGTATCATTTAAAATATTTTTGCAATGTGAGCAAATAAGATTAAAACTTTGTTTGTAACAATTTAAGTGGTAGAATTTACCACTTTTTTGGTTAAAATGAGAATCTATTTTTTGATTGCAATATGAACAGCAGAAGCATTCAGGATGAAAAAGATAAGAGCCTACCTTAAGGTATTTATGATTAATAGATTTTTTACAAAAAGCACAACTTTTCATTAAATTTTTTATTCCTCAAAATATTATTATCATTATCCATAATAAAACATTGCCCGAAAACAAAATTAAAAAATGCACCACGATAATACATATTATTTTGAGCTAATATAGGTTTTTATTAGCATACTATATAAGTACCATGATTTTACTTTTAAAATATTTTATTGTAAAATAGTTAGTTAGGCTAACTAATTAGTTAGATGGTAAATAATTTTTGGAAGCTAAAATTATGGAAAGTCAAATAAGAACACTTATTACACAAACAAATAATGGTAAGGTGTATATGTGCCTTTATAATAACAGCTTACAAATAGAGTTTAATAATAACATTTGGCAATTAAAGATTCATCAGTTTAGAATTTTAAAAATATATATCGAAAAGATTTTTTCCGGTGAAGTCTTGAGTGAAAATAGCCAGGATGAAAAAATAATAATAGGTATGCGAAATTCTTCAATATTTGCGTTATTTCCAGAAGAGACTTTAGATGAATTAGTTGAGCTTCTTGATAAAGCAGAAATAGAAATATATAGAAATATTTTTGAGAAACTGCTTTAAAGTAATTGCATTATTTCTTTTAATAAATTTTCTGTAGAATAAGGCTTTTGTAAAAATGATTTGCTATTAACAGGCTCTAAATCCGATTTATTGAAAGAAGACATTAAACCACTATTTATTATAAATTTTGCTTGGGGATTAAAATTTGAAATAGACTTAACCATCGTTATACCATCCATTTTAGGCATATTTATATCAGTTATTACAATTTTAATTTTATCTTTCATTGCTTTATATACTTCTAAACCTTCTAAACCATTTTTTGCAGTCAGGACTTTATAACCATAATTTTCCAATGTGGTCTGGGTAACTTTGCGAATTGCGGCTTCATCTTCAACCAACATAATCATTTCACCATTTCCCTTAGAGCATTTAACTTCATTAGTGCATTGAACCTTGATATCAACAGTTTTTAAAGCAGGCAGATAAACTTTAAACTGGCTGCCTTTTCCTGGCTCACTAAAGGCATTAACAAATCCGCCATGACTTTTAACGATTCCTATAAGGGTAGATAATCCAAGCCCTGTGCCTTTGCCTATTTCCTTGGTTGTAAAAAACGGATCAAATATTTTGTCCATAATCTCAGGAGATATTCCTGTACCAGTATCTGTTATCTCAATACAGACAAATGGCCCTGGTTTTGCACCAGGATTAAGTCTGATAAAATTTTTATCAATATAAATATTCTCCCCACTGATTTTGAGAATCCCACCTTCTGGCATAGCATCACGGGCATTTACAAATAAATTTAAGATGATTTGCTCTAATTGAGTTTTATCTCCAAGTACATTCCATAAGGATTTTTGTATCTCATTTTCAAATGTGATTGATTTTGGAAACACATCCATAAAAGTTTTTTTGAAATCAAAAATTAACTCATATATATTTATATTTGACTTGTTACTCTTAATACCACGCCCAAAGAAAAGTAACTGTTTTACTATATTTGCCCCTCTCTTAGCTGTTTTATCAAGTGTTTCAAGAATTTCATTTCTTTTACTTTCAGATAAGTTCATCCTCAAAAGCTCGACAGAGATCATAATCGGTGCCAGGATATTGTTAAAATCATGAGCAATACCACTAGCAAGATTCCCAATGCTTTCTAATCTTTGAGTCCGAAAAAACTGTTCCTCAATTCTTTTTTTCTCTGTAATATCTGTATTTACAGTAAGTATTGATTTTGGTTGCCCTAATTTATCATAAATTAGGTTCCATCTGCTTTGAACGATAATTTCATTTCCAAATTTTGAAGATTGTTTTAACTCTCCAATCCATTCACCTTTTTCAAGAATAGCAGTCTGAGCTTCAACAAGCTCACTGGTTTTTTCTATGTATAAGCTTTTATCACTGTTTACACAATTTTTCACTTCTGATTCTGTCCATCCATAAAGGCGTTCGGCACTCTTATTCCAATAAATAATATTATAATCAAGATCTCTTACTATAATTGCATCCTGAGCTTTATCAAGTAAAGCAGCCTGTTCTCTAATTCTTGTTTCAGTTTGTTTTTGTTCAGTAATATCAAAGGTTATCCCATTCATGTAAATAAGTTTACCTTCAGGCGAAAATATTGGTACAATCTGTCTTTCTACCCAGCGTAATGAACCTTCTTTATTGATAATACGAACTTCATAGGTGGTTTGTTTTCCATTATTTATCTGTTTCTCTGATTCTTCAACTATATATCTGTCTTCAGGATAAACAATATCCTTCCATAATGTTCTGTTTTTACTGAAATCCTCAAGTTTGTAACCATAAATTTTCTCCATTCCGGGAGACATATAGACAACTTTCGCATTTTGAATATCTATTGACCAGAATGCATGGCGATTATGACTTTCAAAAATGCCTTCAAGCATTTGAGTCGTTTCTTTGAGTTTATTTTCAGTTTTTATTAGTTTTTCATGAACCTCATAGAGTTTTCTTGTTTTTTCCAGAACAATTTCTTCTAATAATTCATGTTTATGTAATGAATCATAGAAAAATTTCGCCACTTTAATCATAGTCTGTATCCCTTTAATAAGTAATATTCAGGTTATTTAAAAGTTACAACATCTATTAACTTTTAAAAAAACGACTTTTGTGGCTAGAAATAATTACTTTTATAGTGTTAATCATAAGCTTTGTTTTTATGAAGATGAGCAAAGTTTATGTGAATTTTTTGTGATTTTTATTTATACTAACTTGTTGTTTTAAATTTAATAAGGAAAATTTATGATAAAAAAACAATCAGTTTTAATTATTGATGACGAAAAACAAATAAGGAAAATACTCCAGATAAACCTTGAAGCAAATGGTTATACAGTATTGGAAGCAGAAACCGGAAAAGAAGGGCTAGCTCTGGCAGCGGCAAATCAACCCGGTGCTATTCTCCTCGATCTGGGCTTACCTGATAATGATGGCTTAAATATTTTAAATAAAATACGGGAATGGTACAAAAATCCGATAATAATCCTTTCGGTCAGAAAAGAAGAAAAAGATATCATTACTGCACTTGATTCCGGAGCAAATGATTATCTAACAAAACCTTTCAGTCCAGGTGAACTTTTAGCCCGGCTAAGAGTCTCTTTCCGTTTAAATAAAGAGTCTGAAAATACTTCAATATTTAAAACCGGAAATCTAACTGTTGATATGGCAAACCGTACTGTAATGAAAAATAACGAAGTGGTTAAGCTGACAAGTACTGAATATAATTTACTATGGCTTTTTATCCAGAATCCCGGTAAAGTTGTTACTCATAAATATATCCTTGAAAGAATCTGGGGAAATGATTATGAAAAAGAAACCCAATACCTGCGGGTATATATCGGTCAGCTTCGAAAAAAAATTGAGGCTAATCCGGCTAATCCCCTGATGATATTAACAGAATCAGGTATTGGCTACCGTTTCCATCTAATTGATTGAAAATTATTATATGAAAACACCAGATATACTTTTTCATAAAAAAGCTGAAAGTGTAGTATTACCATATATTTTGGCTTCAATAGCCATTTTTGCTGTCGCCTGTATTTGTTACCTTTTCCAGCCATTTATCAGTTATCATTCAGTTGCTTTAATCCTGCTATTTACAATTTCGGTTTTTCCACTCTTTTTCAGATATGGACCTGTTTTACTTTCCGCTGCTATTAGTGCCTTAATTTGGAATTTTTTCTTTATACCTCCCCTTTTTACTTTTTATATCGCCAGTCTTGAAGACCTGCTAACTTTTTCCATGTATTTTATTATTTCAACTATTACAGGAATTTTAACCTCCAGGATTCATAAACAGGAAAGGGGGGCCAGGCTTAGAGAAAAAAGAACTCAGGCTCTTTATTCTATGACAAGAGAATTATCTGTTGCTGAAAGTCTTGATGAAGTAATAAAAATTGCTATAAATAAACTTGAAAGCTTTTTCAATGTAGATATTATTTTACTACTGGCCGATGATCATGGAAAACTTTTAAAAAAAAATTATTCCAGCAATGAGTATATAATAAATGATGAAGAATACAGGATAGCTAACTGGACTTTTTCCAACCAAAATCCGTCCGGAAAATTTACTAAAACCTTATCAGCATCAGAATTTAAGTATTACCCTCTTTCTACTCCACGCCTTTTTGCCGGTGTAGTTGGTCTGAGCAGCAGTTACCAATTTGTCCGGGAGCAGGAAGTACTGTTTCAGACCTTTATTTACCAGATTGCTTCAGCTATTGAAAGGGAAATCCTAAATGAAAAAGCAAAAAAAACATTGTTATTAACTGAGTCGGAGAGACTGTACGAAACTCTTTTCAATTCTATCTCACATGAACTTAAAACTCCGCTGGCAACAATAATGGCAGCTACAGAAAATCTAATGGATCTTAATATTCTCAAAAATACTGAAATCAGTCATCAGCTGGTTGACGAAATAAATATTGCCAATAATCGTCTGCATCGGCTTGTCGCTAATCTGCTTGATATGTCCAGACTAGAATCAGGAATGTTAAAACTGAATTTAAACTGGCATGATCTAAGTGATTTAATAAATCAGGTTTTAAAGAGTCTAAAAAACGAATTAAGCAACCATCCTGTCAGTGTAAAAATGGAAGAGGATTTACCCTTGGTAAAAATAGATTTTGCATTGATAGAACAGGCAATCTCCAATATTTTAATTAATTGTGCCCATTATACCCCTTCTGGTTCACAAATCCTGATTGAGTTATCTTCTGATCCGGAAAATCTGAAGTTAAGCATTTCTGATAATGGCCCTGGATTTCCTGAAGAAAATATCATTAAAGTTTTTGAAAAGTTTTACCGTCTTCCGGGAACCGGAACAGGAGGAACAGGCTTAGGATTATCTATAACAAAAGGATTTATCGAAGCTCATAATGCTACTATCACTGTACAAAACAGAAGAAATGGTGGTGCCGTTTTTAAAATTAATTTTCTATTAACCAACTAAAATCCTGATTATAGCTCTATCTGCATACCCAGCTCTACTACATTATCAGCTGGTATATTAAAGAAATTAGTAGCAGATTGGGAATTTCTTGATAAAAAAGCAAATAACCCTTTCTTCCATTTCATCATTTTAGGTCGTTTTGTAATAACCAGGGCTTCACGGCCTAAAAAATAGGTTATATCATCTGTATTGATATTTAAACCCATTTCCTGAACCCTTTTGATTATTTCCGGTACATTGGGAATCTGCATAAAACCGTAATGGGCTACTACCTGAAAAAAACCAAATCCAACCTCATTAATTTCTATCAGTTCATTGGGATTGGTTACATATGGAATATCTTTAGATTTTATTGAAAGAAAAATTACTTTTTCATGAAGGACTTTAATATGTCTCAGGTAATGTAACATAACCGGAGGAATACTTTTTAAAGAAACAGTCATAAATACAGCAGTTCCAGGAATACGGTCAAGAGTTTTTACCATTTCACCGGTAAGTAATTCAATTGGTAAAAAGGCCGTTGTTATTGTTTGTCCTGGTTCAATTAAATGTGATGTTCCCGGAATAGATTTTAATGTTGCTGTACCATCCGGCATCAGATATACCGGTGGTCTTTTTTCCCGGATCCGTTTTGCCAGCTCTGCCCGGCCGTCTCTCCAGGTAAGCATCAAAATCAAAATTATTGCTGCCATCACCAGAGGAAACCAACCACCATCCCAGACTTTAATAATATTTGATCCAAAATAGGCCAGATCAAATACCAAAAAGAAAATTATTAAGGGTAAAGCTTTACGGTATGACCAGTTCCAGGTCTTAGTGATAACAATAAAAAATACTATCGAGGTAAGAACCATATTGGCAGTTACAGCTATACCATAAGCTGCTGCCAGGTTTGATGATTCCCTAAAACCAAGCACTGTGACAATACAGCCGATCATTAAAGCTTTATTTACAAAAGGCATATAAATCTGGCCTTCAGTATGTTCCGAGGTATGGACAATATTAAGTCTGGGGAAAAATCCCAGCTGGATTGCCTGTTTAGACAATGAAAAAGCCCCTGAAATTAAGGCCTGAGAAGCAATAATTGTGGCAGAGGTTGCCAGAATTACCATGGGAATAATTAAAAATTTTGGCACCATTCCATAAAAAGGATTGGATGCAGCTTCGGGATGGTTTAACAATAAAGCTCCCTGCCCAAAATAATTCAGTAATAAAGCAGGAAATACAATTGTAAACCAGGAAAATTGGATTGGCTTTCTGCCAAAATGACCCATATCAGCATAAAGTGCTTCTCCACCAGTAATGCAAAGCACAACTGCCCCAAGAACTACAAAACCGTGCCAGTGATTATGAGCAAAAAAATTATAGGCGTAAACCGGGTTAATGGAAACAAGAACATGAGGATTTTTAGCTATCTGGGTAATTCCCAGTATGGAAATTGTAATAAACCAGGCTAAAGTAATTAGTCCAAATACCTTACCAACATTTCCTGTCCCTTTATATTGAAAATAAAATAAGGTAAATAATACCAGGCAGGTTAAAGGAACTGTGAAAGGTTTTGCTGCAGCTGTCGCAACCTCAAGCCCTTCTATTGCAGATAAAACAGAAATTGCTGGCGTGATAACTCCATCACCATATAGTAATGAAGCTCCCAACAAAGCTGCTATAACAACAAATGAGCGTGTTTGTTTTGAAATATTTTTATCAGTAGGTATCAGTGCTAGTAAGGCAAAAATACCGCCTTCGCCATGATTATTTGCTTTCATTACAAATGATATATATTTTAGACTGACAACCATGGTCAAAGACCAGAATACCAAAGATAAAACCCCCATAATATTTGCCTGTGACAATTCAATCCCATGTGTACCATGAAAACATTCTTTTATGGCATATAAAGGGCTTGTACCGATATCACCGTAAACCACTCCCAAAGCTGCAAGAGCAAGAACATAAAAGGGGGCATTACTATGTTCCTGTTTTTCAGAAAATTCTAAGTTTTTAGGCTCAGACTTTGTTTTGTCTGATTCTACATTTGTCATATTTCCACCTGTTTATTAAATAAAAATACTTTTAATAACTAACTAAATAAGCTGATTTGGTGGTCTTTCAAAAGCACAGGGAATAAGACAAAAGTGATAAATCACAATTGAAGTAATATTAAAATACATATTTTCCTTTCAAGCTTACGAGGTTAGCTGACGGACTCAGGCTGGAAAATGCCTTACTTCGTAAGGGCAAAGGTTAACCCATGCCCCTACAGAGATTCGCCCCAAAATTTGGTTCCCCCGCTTTCCTTTCTCAAAAAAAGGAAATTAAGCTATATACAATCAAGCTGATTATAGAATTTACTACTTTAGATAATTTCAGTCAAAGATAACTAATATTTTTTTATTGTTAAAACCCAGAGATAGTAATTATTTAGGCAATACCTAAAAGCTTTATTTAAAAATAAAATCTTTATAATTTTTTTATATATTATGTCAAAATCTTTATATTTTTTTTATTTAAAATATCTAAAAATACATTCGTTTTTTATTCTAGGAAAATATATTATGATTGATAATTAGCGTAACTAATTAAAGATATAATAATAAACATTTTGTAATACCAAAAAAAATATTACAATAACTTTGTTTTGAAAAATATTCTTATTGGGAATATATAATTTATTATAGACAAAATTAAATTGGTTAAATAGCTCAAGGAGTAAATAAAAATATGGAACCTCAGACTGATGAACAGGTAACAGATGATATTGTAAATGAACAAAATTCCGAAAATACCCGGGATGAATTAATCAATGATGCCTCACAGGATGTAGTTTCTGATTCTGAAAACAAAACAGACTCTGAAGAATTGCCCGATGATAACCAAAATGCTCAACAATTTGATGAACAGTTAGATGATATATTTGGTCAGGAAGAAAATCAGGCAACCAATACTGATTTACCTACCCAAGAGACTAATACTATGGAATGGGCACAAGTATCTTATGTTCATAACCAACAGAATCTTTCTTTTACAAATCCTGATAACCCGGAGCAGATTTATCAGGAGCAGTCTTTTAGTGACTATAATGATGAAAACAATTCCTATTATCAAAATGAACAGGTTATTGAAAATAATCAGGAAGAATTGGTTGAAGACGATGATCCTAATAAAACTCTGATGCAACGTTTTAACGATGAAGAAGTAATGGAAATTCTGAAACTCTCAAATGCAACTCGTCTGGAAACAGGAGAATTCCTTTTTAAGAAGGGGGAAGCTGGTGATTACATGTATATTCTTCTTTCTGGTGATGTTGAGGTAATTATAGGTGAGGATAATTCAATTACAATTTCTGGTAATCAGACTATTCTGGGCGAACTGGCCTTTTTTGAACAAAAGGAAAGAACCGCTTCAATTAAAGCTTTAACAGATATATCTGTCATTTTTATTTCCAGAGAAGATTATAAAGTACTGGAAGATACTCAGCCAAAAATAGTTCTTAAATTACTAAAGGAGCTGGTTAAAGTACTTGCTGCACGTTTGAGAAATGTTGATGAGGTTTTAATAGAAGTAACCCATAAAAATAGTTAAAACCTTTTTAACTATTTTCGTTTCTCTAATACCATTTTCATCCCATTTTTTGGTCTTAGTGTAATAAGTAGACTTAGTTCTACAGGATGATCAGGTATCCATTTCATTTTCCATTTTTGGGCAATTATTGAAAGAAGTAATGTTCCTTCTGTCCAGGCAAAATTTTCTCCGATACATAACCTTGGACCTCCGCCAAACGGGAAATAGGCAAATCTTGGAAGTTCACCTTTAAACTCTTCGGTCCATCTGTCAGGATTAAATACCTCAGGCTGGGGAAAATATTTTGGATTGTGGTGCATAATATACTGGCTTACTAAAAAAACTGTCATGGGTTTAACTTTAAAACCTTTAATTTCATATTCTTCAATATTTCTCCTACCTACAATCCAGGCAGGGGGATAAATACGCATGGATTCGGTAAGCACTTTTTTAGTATA
Organism: uncultured Candidatus Sericytochromatia bacterium; assembly: GCA_964422885.1. Classification (GTDB taxonomy): domain Bacteria; phylum Cyanobacteriota; class Sericytochromatia; order UBA7694; family JACMQJ01; genus CAYRDV01. Next base: position 2,837 of record CAYRDV010000132.1, on the reverse strand, counting down.
TGGCAAATTTGGAATATCCTCGGGTGTTGGCAGTCGTTTCCCCAAAACCTGCTCAAGTTCCTGATAAAATTTTTCTTCAATCTCAGGGTTTTGAGATAGCAGGTAAAAAGTCCAGGTCAAAAGGTTAGAGGTTGTTTCGTGGCCTGCAATAAATAAGGTCATTACTTCATCTCTTATTTGTCTATCTGTCATACCTGTTTTATCACCTTCCTCATCATGTAGTTTCATCAAGATAGAAAGCAGATCCTGCCTGTCATGTTCTGATTTACGTCTTTCCTGAATTATTCCCATGATCGTTTCATCGAGATATTTTCTTGCTTTTTCAAATCTTAATGTTTTAGGAATTGGTAATTTACTAAGAATAGCTCTGAAAGGATTGGTAATTTCCATAAACATTTCCAGTGCTACAGTCAGATTTTCCTGTATCAATCTGGTATCTGACTCCATATCAGTATCAAATAGTGTTTTACAAACAATATCAAGGGTAAGGTTCATCATTTCTTTGTCAATATCAATGATTTCCCCATCCTTCCACTTATCCCGGTATTTTTCTGCATAATCAGCCATAATTGTTCCATAATAATTTATTCTTTTATGATTAAATGATGGCTGAATAATTCGTCTTTGCCTGGTATGAAACTCCTTCTCACTTGTAAGAAGACCTTCTCCAAGAACAACCTTTGCCAATTCCAATGCCCGGCCCTTGATAAATTTTGAACTGTTGGTTATAAAAATTTCTTTGATTAAATCAGGATTATTTACAAAAATCATATCCTGTTTACCCATCTTAAAAAAGCTGATATCCCCATATTCTTTTGAAAGTTGGTTTAGAAACCCCAGAGTATCCTTACGAAAATTTATGACATTAGAAAAAGAAAAAAAAGGTTTGGGGCCTGGAGGAAGAGCTGTTTTCATATTTAGATCCTAAAATTTTTTAATTCCATTAGTATGGTTAATTATAAATTTCAAAAAATTAAAACTCAATGGAATTTTATATTTTCATTATTATTTTTTAATTCTAAAATACATCATGAAAATTTAAAATCACTTCTTTTCAGGAATAAATGTAACAATCACATTATATTTATCCTTGCCATTATTAACCATATAAAGAGAGACCGTATCCTTCTTCCTTTTCCAGAAATATTCCACAATGGAAACAATAGATGTATGGTTTTCTCTGGTAGGGTTTTTGTATTGCGAATTAAGACATGATAATACATTTAGAAAAGGTTTTTTATCCTGTAATTTATAATTGCCTGATAAATAGGCAGCAAAAAGCGATAGTTTTTTATCAGAAAAAGAATAATAAATCTTTGCCGGATAATTACAATAGGAAGAATAATAAATCAGAGTTTCTTTTCCTGCTTCTTTTTTTCTTTCAAGATATTTATTCTTTTCACTTTTTATTACCTGAGATAATGACATTTCCCATTTTGCTTTGCGAAAATCATAAGTTTCAGCATTAACATCAAAAGTAATAACAGAAAACATTATCAGAAAAATAATTAGATATCTCATAGTTAAAACATAAATTTTAAATATTTTTTATTCTTATTATAACCTTAATTTAATTTTTATTGACAAGAATTTTTTATTTAATCCAATACAATAATACATAGAATAGTTTAATATGGTAAAAAAATGAGCGTTGGAAGTATTACAAATAGTGTAAGTGTTTATCTTGGTCTAAACAAGACAACCAATACATATCAGGCTGCGTCATCATCTCCGCTTGCCAATGTTTATAAAGCTGATTCCGTATCATTATCAGTTTCCACAGAGCCAATTCCTAAACCAGTAGATCCAATTCAGCCACCGCCACAGGATCCACCATATGAACCCCCTTCATTCTTTAATAAGCCTGAAGTTCGTCTGGCAGGTATGTGCCTGGGAAGTGCGGCAGTACTTGGAGGATTAGGTTATGCAGTTGGTTCTGCTTTAGGAAGTGCCGGTGCCGGAGTGGCCATTGGAGTCGGAATTGGAATTATTGCTCCTATTGCGATGATAGCTTACGCTATTTCCAAATTTACCTAATTATAGATTTTAAAAATTTAATAAGTTATTTCTTCAATTCACCAAAAATTTTCAATTTCCATGTAAAATGATCTTGTTCATTTTTTATTTTTTAGAGGTTAAATAATAACCAGATGCAACAGGAAAAAGACCTTGAAGTTTTGGGCATTTGTAATGTTCTCAAAGATATTGTTATAAAAGTAACAGACGAAGAACTTGTTGAGCTTGGTATTTCAAAAGGAATTATGCACTTAGTTTCAGAGGAACAGCAGCAAAAACTCCTGGACATATTTGAAAACCGTGATAAAAAAGTTGAAATGGGGGGGTCTGGACCCAATATTATCAGAACTTTATCTGTCTTAGGTCAAAAAGTAAGTCAGGCTGGTATGGTTGGTAGTGATTATTACGGAGATTTATACCTGGAAAGGGTAAAAGAACTTGGCATAAAAAATAATATAAGAAGGGCAAGTGTTGGCAGTACCGGCACATCAATAATTTTAATTACCCCTGATGGAGAGAGAACGATGAATACCTGTCTGGGCATGAGTAGGAATTATTCAACTGCTGATATTCCCGAAGAAGATATTGCAAAATCAAACTATTTGTTGGTTACAGGTTATCAATGGGACACAGACAACCAAATCGAAGCAATAAATCATGCGATCAGAGTTGCCAAAAAACATAATACAAAAATTGCTTTTGATTTATCCGATCCATTTTGTGTAGACAGACATCGGGATACTTTTCTTAATATTATTGAAGAGTATGTTGATATTGTTTTTGCAAATCTGAAAGAAGCAAAAATGCTTACAGGTAAAGGT
>CAYRDV010000131.1:0-14738 GCA_964422885.1 uncultured Candidatus Sericytochromatia bacterium | reverse complement strand
GAAGTAATGATAAAAATCGAAGAAGATCTGAAAAATAATTATCTGTCAGAGTTTAATCATCTTCTCAAAGAATTTGGTCTTGAAGAGTTTCCTGACATTAGCCGGAAACTAACAAAAAATATCATGGTTAATTTAAAAGATAAGCTTATTTCCAAACAAAAAGAAATCATTGAGCAAATGAAACAAAGAATGCCTCTCTCCGAAAAGCTTGGTTCATCAATTGGAAAAATGAGAGAAAATCTGCTGGAAAAGATTCAGACCTTTGATAAAAATATTAATGATTTAAATAAGCAACTAGCTTCCTTAGAAATGAAAATAGCAAAAATAATATTTATTTATAGTTTTCTTAATTCACAGATGGAAATTGCTGATTTTAACAGCCAATTTCCTCTGGATATGATTACCTATACTCTTAATCTTTTAAAAGTAAACTCAAAAAATAAGGAAGTTGCCACATTTTTACACAGTAAAGTAAACATACGCTCTCTTGAGCCGAAACCTGAGTTTATACCAGAACCTTATAAAAAAAGTATTGAAATGTTTGAAACAAAAATAAAAAGTGCTGTTATGCTGATGAATAAACAACCTTTACCCAAACAACAACAAATTATAAAAAATATCCATAATAATCCTTTTGATACCAATGCTAATTTATATTGGCTAAAACAGAAAAATATGGGTGAGATCTTTGAAATATCGGATGAATTAAAAAATATTTTTAGCGTGTGAAAATATGAGCCAGGAAAAAGAAGCTTTTGAAAAAATACCTGATTTTACTTTTTCAAATAATGATGAAACTAATTTTCAGGAAAAGGATGAAAAACCTGTAATATCTCATATTGATAATATATTACCGGGCTTTGATGCCAAAAACCGTAGTAATATCAAAGCAAATATTTTAAAACCGGCAAAGCTACGAGTTGAACAAGCTTTTTCTCTGGTTGACTTTGAAAGCTACAAAGGAAATTTATCTACTCTCTTTGACGAACTTTCAGCTTTATTCCAGGCTGTCAGTAAATGGAATGAAGAATCACCACTTATTGTTTCTGAACAAATAACTAATTCAGAAATAAGTATGCTTATGTCTAAAATAGGATACTTGCCCAATAACCCCTTTCTCCCCAATTTGCTTCAGGTTTTGGTGTCTGTTATAGAAAACAGTAGTTTTGATATTGGTTCTGCTATGCATACGGAAATTATCTTTCAAAGTTTTAAAAGAATTTATAACCAGAGAGTCCAAATGGTTTTGCACCCTTTTGCCCAATATATTTATAACCTGGACAGGAAATTAATGCCTATAAAAAAAATTGCCTGGCAGCTCCTGAATAAAAATGGACGAACTTTTGAAGCAGCTTTTATTATGGATGATATTCAAAAAAGTATAATCCGGATAAAAAAATCCCAGGAGCTACTGATTCAGGAAAAATATAACCTTGAAGAAAAATGTGAAGAAAATATTGACTTACTTTTATTGATGGCAGATAAGCAGGAGGTTCTCTATCCAATCTATAAAGCCTACAAAGAAAATCAGCTTAATAACAGTCTGGATCTTGAAAAGTACTTATCTGAATTGTATGAACTTGCTAATCAGCCTCTAAAACCACTTTCACAACAGCTTCTTAATTATAAAACAGGCTCTTATGGTGAAAAAATTATTAATAAAATAGATAGGTGGACGGGAAAAAATACTGGAATTGAATTTAAAAGATTTTTGCTTGATTGTTTTGAATATCCACTTTCAGGTATTGACATCAATAGTAAAAATTTTCCGTTAATCGTAAGGGATATCATTTTTGCAACCATGGAAACAGCCAAAAAACATGGATGGGGAACAACTGAAATCATTCAGGATTTGGTTTTTGTTATTTTTAATACGCTGAATATTGATGATAAAAATAACTCCCCTAAAGGGGCCCCTGTTTTTATTAACTCAGGAGTTAATAAAAATAACTTAAGGCTGGTTGCCTATACTATTGGTAGTGAGTGTATTGCTGGAATAATAAAAGTAAAGTATAAAATAGATGAGGCGGTCCTGGGGCTAGCCAAGGGGCTTGTCCATCTGATTCCCCTGTCAATTACTTTTAATAGGAATGATTTTTTTTGCCAGGATAATAATTACAGAATAATTACAGAATTTATCTATAGTGGTATGTGGGACTCAACTTTAGAAGTTTATCCAAACCTTTCAACTGTTGAAAAAAATGGTGAGCTTTTTACCTCTACTATTAAGTCTGAATCCAAAAAACTTAATTTTAGTATTGAGACTAATAAATTAAAAACATTTCAGGCTAATCTGGTAATAAACCCCCAAAACCAGTTTTAATCAGGGAAAAAATACATGAATGAAGTAAAAAAGGACTTTTCACTCAAAAACTATAACACTTTTGGGATTGATATTAAAACAAAGTATTTTGTTGAAGTTAGTACTGTTGAGCAATTAAAAGAAATTTTAACAGACCCTTTTTATTCATTATTACAAAAATTTATTCTCGGAGGAGGGAGTAATATTCTTTTTACCTGTGACTTTGACGGATTAGTAATTAAAATAAATATCAGAGGCATCGAAATTATCTCTGATAATTTCGATAATTGGGTGCTTATAAAAGTAGGAGCTGGTGTAATATGGCATGATCTGGTTCTCTTTTGTATAGAAAAAGGTTTCGCCGGGATTGAAAACCTCTCTTTAATTCCTGGCACAGTGGGAGCCGCACCAATGCAAAATATAGGAGCATATGGGGTAGAAATAAGAGATGTATTTGAGTCACTTGAGGCTCTGGATACTGAAACTCTTGAAATTAAAACATTTTCCAATAAGGAATGTCAGTTTGGTTATCGCAACAGCATTTTCAAAAATCAGGCCAAAGGAAAATATATTATAACCAGAGTAATTTTAAAGCTAAATAAAGAGCCAAAATTTAATATCTCTTATGGAGCAATCAAAGAAACCCTTGAAATAATGAAAATAACTGAATTATCAATCAAAGAAATCAGTAATGCTGTTTGTCTGATTAGAAGAAGTAAGTTACCAGATCCTAATGAAATAGGAAATGCCGGAAGTTTTTTTAAAAATCCGGAAATTGATCAAGCATTTTTTGAGCAGGTTAAAATAAAATTTCCTGATATTATCAGCTATAAAACAACTCCAGGAAAAATTAAGGTTCCTGCCGGATGGCTAATCGAAAAATGTGGCTGGAAAGGCAAGGTAGTAGGTAATACAGGTGTTCATCAAAATCAGGCATTGGTACTGGTAAATTACGGAATGGCGTATGGGGACGAAATAAAGGCTTTGGCTTTGGAAATTCAGAAATCAGTATTTGAAAAATTTGGCATTGAACTGGAAACCGAAGTTAATATCATTTAGAGTGAGGGGGAAGTGAGGCGGCAATAAATTGCCTGTGAGGCGAAAAGATAAATATTTTCTGTGAGGAAGAAGTAAAGAAGTGATAAAGTAATGGTAACTGTTTCCACCCAAATATTCTTTTTTTTACTTCTCCCTCACTTCCTCCTCACTAGGACAGCTTTAGCTGTCTGACCTCACTGAACGAAGTGGCCTCACTTCTTTAACTGGCTTTTTTTGTCAGAAATAAAGATGGCGATTGTTTTGATAAAATACTATCAGACAAAGGCTTTTTGGCAAGGTAAATTCTGGTAAGAGTGTCTAAGGGATAATCTTCTTCTTTGTAGTAGTTAAGAACATCACAAATTATTTCGATTAAAAGGAAAATCTCATACCTGGTAAAAACTACAAAATTACCTTCCTCAAGATTTCCCAGAGTTTTAAGTCGATGCCTTAATTCATAAGCACGTTTTATATCCCTCTCAAGATCTACAGCCAGAAAATCAAAAAATTTTTTCTTTTCTTCAAGCTGGATCAGAGCAATATCCAGGCAGGAAGCTAATATATCTAATTCTTCCTGAGCATAATGTACATGCATTGAATTATCAGCTATTTTCATTTTCTTGATAAAGGTAATTATATATATCGTTGACCATATTAATAAATCTATTACTTAACTGTGAAAAATCTATTTCCACAGGACCTTCCTGTAATGTGCTGCCAGTAGAGCTTAAGTAGAATTTATAACTCATAAATCAGACCTCTCCTATACTTTTTCCTTAGTTTATTTTCCTGCATTTTTCTGCATAATTATGTAATATCTGTAACAATTTAATAAATATTTTTTTTATCTATTTTCTTCATTTGAGTACATTCGTGTCTATTCGTAGTTAATTTTCTTAATCAGCATTAGTCACCAAAATTAAATTGCTCCATAATTATTTACAAATTGTTAGTAATTGAAACCAAGTATTTTTAATATTGTTTATATATAATTTTCAGGGCAAAAGTTTATTTTAACTGTGCTGTTCGTGCTTGTAATTTGTTGATTATCATTGTATATTATTACTTAGTGACTAGCCTGGGAATCCTGTTTTTTATCAATGATTACCAGCTATTAATAAAATTTTATGAAGAGGTTAATGAATAATAATGGCTGAAACCATGAGTTTTCAAATTAAGGACATATTACCCCAAAATACTCAAAGTAAAACGAGCCAGGACCCTGTTGGTAACGATATCGTAAAAATCACTGAAGAATTTACCAAACTTCTGATTGCCCAGATTCAAAACCAGGACCCTGAAAATACACAGGATATTACTCAGACTATTACCCAGTACTCACAGATGCTTGCTACTCAGGGTAATATCAAGGTTAACAATGCTGTAACCCAGTTTGGTCAGGTTAATATTGCGTCTAACATGATTGGTAAAGTCATTGATTATAATGAAGGATATGTAAAGGAAATTGCAATAAATCCGGCTACTGGTAAAGAAATTTATATAAATAAGCTTACCCTCCAGGAAATTGACTCAGATCAGGTTCCTCCTGGTGTTTCAGATGAGTACAAACCTAAGGAAACCGGTCGTTTTATTCTTAAATTTGGTACAGGAACCGTAAAAAATATCGATTTTACAACAGATACACCAAGAGTACAGCTTGAAAATGACCAGTATATAAATGTTTCAGCAATCAGTGCGATCCATGATGGCCAGAAAGCTAATTCTTTACAAACAGGTGCTCAGATTGTTGGTAAGACAGTTTCCTATACTACGATGATACCAAATACTGATACCAGTCCTGGTGCAGATCCTTTCATTCCTGGCCTGGCAACAGGTATAGTTACCGAAATAACCTATACCAGTGTTCAGAAAGATGGAAATGGTAATCTTATCGGAACATCGCCTCTTTCTATACCTCTACTTACTGTTTCCGGTGATACTAATCCTATATCCATTAGTAATGTAGTTCAGATTCATAACTAAAAAAATTATAAAAAAAAGCGATGGGGAAACTTATTGCTTTTTTTGCTCATTTTTCCTAAAATAGACTTCTTTCATACAAGATTATGTTTAGTACACATAAAATATGTATAATTAAGAAATACACTTCTCATAAACAATTATTTAAGGATGTTAGAGTTAGACTAAGGGCCGCTTAATTATATGAAGCCAAATATTTCTGAAGCTTTTTCAGTTTCAGTAAAAGAAGTATTAACAAATCTTTGCCAATGTGAACTTCAGGTTGGTAAATCAAAAATGAGAAATATCTCCCAAACCCTTGATGAAATAACGATACTTATTGAAGTTACAGGAAAACTTCGGGGACAAATCCTTTATATAATGGATCAGAAATTTGCTCTTGAATTAGCTTCAATGATGATTGGCATACCAATCTCTGAAATGGATGAGTTGGGAATGAGTGCAATTTCAGAAATTGGCAATATTATAACTGGTAGTTCAATGACAAAATTATCAGAGCTGGGGTTTTATTGTGAAACAACTATTCCATCGGTCATTCTGGGAAAAGATGAACCATTGCATGTTATTGAATCTATTGGCTTAACAATACCAATAAATATTGATATCGGAAATTTTATGATTGGAATATGTGTTCGGGAATATTAGATATGGTAGAATGTTCTATGTTGTAAGTTGTAAGGGTTATAAGTATTAAAGAAAAACTCATGAGTTTGCTCTGAGGTATTTCCCCAATGTAATTGGGTACAGGGCTTGTGACCGAAGGAAATGCCGAAACTTGGTTACTTAGGTGTTTTCGGCCCCTGTAGTTTAATACTTACAGGGGCCCCTTTAGGGGAGTTATAATAATAGTAGGAGTACAGATATAAATGGAGCAAGTTGGACATGCAACAGGAATTAAAGCAAATGATATTCTTAGTGTTGATACCTTCCTTTCAGAACTTCAACTGATTCAAGAAACCAGTTCAAAGAAAATTGCCCTTATAGGCAGCAGACACATTTCTTTTACACACCAGCAACTTATAGAAATGTTAGCCTATGCTCTGGCTCTTGCAGGAAATAATATCATTACCAGTGGTTCTTCAGGTACAAATTTTGCAGTAGCCAAAGGTGTACAAAGAGCAAATCCCAAAAATCTGACAGTTATTTTACCACAGACTTTAGAACAGCAAAATCCTGAAAGCAGAGAACTACTTAATACCTTACCAACTGTAAAAGAAAACCCTGAAAGAAAAAATATGACCCTTAATCAGGCAGGTGAACTATGTTATAGAGAAGTTGTTGACGAATGTCAGCAGCTTATTTGTTTCTTATACCATACCAGTACTACTTTAAAAGAAACAATAAATTATGCTCATGAGCAACATAAGGTAGTAACTCCTTTTTACCTGGACTAAATGCTTTAAGAAAAAATTTAGTATTTTAACTTTAAGAAGGTTAGAATTAAATTCAGGATATTTTATAAAAGTATTACACTAAAGCTATTAAACACTAGGATCCAAAATAAGGGATGAAATTTTTTAAAAGACTGATTGCTGTTTCAATATTATTAATTTTATTAATATCAACAATTGGCTATTTTAGTATCACAAATTCTCTAAAATCGGTTAATCCAAAAGATAAATCAGTAAAGTTATTTTATGTAAATGCCGGAAACTCACTAAATCTGGTATTAAAAAAGCTAGAAAAAGATAATCTGATAAAAAGTTACAAAGCGGCAAGAATTTATACTCTTCTACGATATCCTAAACATTCAGTAAAACCCGGTTATTACCAACTTTCAAAGTCAATGTCATTTATCGAGATATTCAGAAAACTTGTATCAGGGAATATATACCAGATATGGTTAACTATTCCTGAAGGATTTTCCGTAAAAAAAACGGCACGAAGATTAGCTGCAAAAAATTTATCAGAAAATACCTATATCCAACTATCAACTGATTTTGACCCTTCACTAAAAGAGGATTTTCCCTTTCTGGAAAAAATAAATAACCCTAACTCTCTGGAAGGTTACTTATTTCCAGACACCTATGATATAACCGGAGGCAAAGAAGAAGACCTTATTCAGCTGCAATTAAAACGTTTTTCCGGAACAATTTATGAGAGCTGGCAAAACAGGCCGGGAAACTGGAAACTATCCTTACACCAAACCTTAACTCTTGCTTCAATTGTCGAGCTGGAAGCTCAGAAACCATCTGAACGAAAATTAATTTCCGGTGTATTTATAAACCGCCTCCAGCAGGGGATACCACTTGGTTCTGATCCTACTGTAGAATATGCTCTTGGCTGGCATCAGAATGAAAAAGGCCTTAGTTTAAGAGATGTACAGATTAAATCATCCTATAATACTTATATAAACAAAGGTTTACCACCAGGACCAATTGCAAATCCAGGACTTGCCTGCTTTAATGCTGTACTTAATTATAAACATACACCGTTTTTATATTTTGTTGCCAAAGGAGATGGAAGCCATGTTTTTACAACAAATTATCAGGATCACCTTCAGGCTCAGGCAATGATTAGGAAAGGTATTATCAGATAACTATTCATTGAGGAAAGGGAAATTGCGTCAAAATATTATTTAATACAGAAACATTCCCAATTTGTTCCCCTTTTAGTTTAAAATTTTCACTTATAGTTTTCTGCCCAAGATTACCCATAACTAAGCTCATTAAATGGCACAAATCTTTATTTAGATGCTCAATCTTTAGTAACTTTTCAATTATATTAAGAGCATCATTATAATTTTTTTCTATTACTAAAATATAAATCAGACAATAAAATGAAGTTTTATTTTCAGGATCTTTCATCAGATGTATTTCTATTCTCTTTTTTAAAGCAGATAAATCCTCTTTTTTTTCTAATTTACTATTTAAATCTTTAATTAAAGGCTGTTCAATTATAGATACATATAGGTTTTCCAGGTTTTCTGGATGTATGATTTGTCTTTGAGAATGTAACTCTAGCATTTGTGGCAAATCCCATTTATATTTAAATATTCCCCACTCAGATGCAAAAATTTTATTGTAATTTAACTTTAAAACCTCATAGCTTTTTATTTGGTGAATAAAGACATCACGGGAAACTATAATTTTAAAACCTTTAAAAATGGTCCTTAAACAAAAATCTTCAGCAAAAAATTCCAGAAAAAATGTAGTATCAAAACCACCAATATTATTAATTAATTCTGCTGAGCAAAGCAGACACAAAGCAGTAACAAATTTGGTATCAGAAATCAGATTATTATTTTTCTGTTGATTTTTTACGATAAAATCATCCAGGTCTTTTAAAGTCAGTTCATTGTAATCTAAGTTATTAGTTGTCTGAATGCCAGAATCAAGATTGGAGAGCGGAGTAACTATACCTAAATTGTCAAAATAATTGAATTTATCCAGCATTATTGTCAGCCAGCACTCACCAACAACAATATTACCTTCAAGAAAAACAAAGTAATCGCCATTTGCTACTTTCAATCCCTGATTAAATGAAAAAGAAGTGCCCATATTATCTTTGTTAATAATTAAAGTAGCTTCTTTGATACTTTTTAAATAATTAGTTACTTCATGATCCGTTTCAGTAGAGATGAGAATCAATTCATATAAAATATTGGTATTTGCTTTAATACTATCAATAGATAGCTTATTTTGTTTAAGATTATTTGAAGTAAGCAAAATAATACTGACTAATTTTATTTTTAAATCTTTTTTTATAACGACTGGAGTTGCCGTAAAAATGTATTCAAAATTCTCTGCTTCTTCAATAAATTCACTTATTTCTATTTTTTCATTCTGAAAAATTCTAATCAACTCATTTTCTGGTGAGGATTTTTGAGGATGGATATAAAAATCAAGAATTTTTAGATTACAATCAATTATCATTTTAAAAATAGAACTTTTAGTGAAAAAATGGATATGATCATACGCAAGGATCCCAGTTTCGTAATATCTGAAATTGCCATATAGGATGTCCCAAAGCACTTCGGAATAACGAAAATTGGGTATACTGATTAAAAAAATACCTTGCTCAGACAGATTAACCATCAGTTTTTTTAGAACAAAAACAGGCTCTCTTAAATGCTCAAGAACATCAGTTAAGATAATCAGATCAAAAAACTTCTTTGGCAATTTATCAAAATTACTTTCAATTGAGCCGGTTAACACATTATCTAAAATATTTTTAGCAGTTGCTGCCTTATTTTCATTAATTTCTACTCCCCAAATATTACAGGGTTGTTTTTTTTTGATCTCTTCACTAAGATTCCCTGAACTACATCCAACATCAAGAATTACCCTTGCTTTTTCTGGAACCAAAGACAATATTTCAGAGCGATCATGAAGACTATTTTGTTCTTTCATAATAAAATTAAAAAGCAAAGATTTATAGATTTAAGTTGAAATCTGGATCTTTTGAATCAATAAATTCGTTAAGATAAGAAATAATTTCAAAAAGCTTAAAACTTCTTAGCTGGTTTTTGTTAAAATGAACATTTTCCAGGTTTCTATTGTTCATTTCTTCAAGTTCCATTAAAGAGATTCGCTGATGCGGTATAGAGTCCGGGCAAAACCAATCTTTAACTTCCCGAAATAATTTATGCAAAACAAATCTATGTCCTAAAACCCTTACATAAAAAAATAATATAGAATAATGATTATCGTCTATTATACAATCTTTGCATGGCTCTTTAAAATAATTATCAGAATAATCATTTTTATTTAAAGAATTAAGGCTTTTTAAACAATCCGGGCAGTAATTAATATATCCCTCGCCTTCTACAAAATAAATTTCCAGACATTCCGAATTTTTATATAATTCGATTAACTTTTTAAGTCCTGCAGAATAAAGATTTAAAAGCTCCTGATCAACAATATTACGATCAAGTTTTCTCTCTATATAATAGTTTAATGATAATAAAGAAAAACATATTTTAACAAGTTTTGCCTGTTTATAAGGAACATTTTCAAATTTGGTAAAAAATTCATCCTTGAATAATTTTTCATTATTAAATACGTTTTTTCTTTTTTTTGCTGCTTTTTGTGCGCCCAGCTGTCGGTTAATTTTGGCCTGCGCTTTCCAAAACTCTTTAATTTCTGGGATTTGGGGTTTTAAACTCCTGACTTCACCTTTTTTGACCAGATTCGCTTCTCCATATTTAAAATCATATTTACCTGTTACGGTAAGATAGCCTTCCTCTATTAAACGGCGGACGCTTTTTGTAGATATTTCCAGTAATTTGGCGGCAATATTAGTAGTAAGCTCGTCTTCATCAAAAATTTTTTCTTTTAGTGCCTGAATATTATTAACCTGTAAGGCAGATTGAATGCAAATATAAAGGGTATCACTTATAACCACCGATTTTAAGATATTTACCCTGACAGCATTTTTTACCTGGTAATCAGCTAACTCTAAAAACTTCTGGCATTCTTTTAGTCTTAAACCACAATTCTTAATTTTATGAATTGAATTATTTTGCTCAACTCTTTTTACAAGCGGCTCCAGACCTATACTTTCCCGGGTTACAGTAAAATATTGTTCTTCCGTATACATATTATTAATTCTACAATGTTTTACAAAGCTTTCAGCTCTAAAATTCTAATAATGACATAATTAATTCTAATAATTATTTAGTAATATTACAATTTTAATCTTCACGAACCTTAAATCATTCTTAGGCTGGACTTAGTTCCATTGCTTAAGCGCTATATTAATGTCTAGCCTGATTAAAAATTTAAAATTAAAAGCTGATAATCTTGTTATTTTTACAAACATGATACAAAACTTAATAAAACATTAGTACGTTAATCCAATTTTAAACACAAGTTTTAAAAAATTTAACCTAAATATAAATAATACTACCTCTAATGTTGTTTATTCTAATGGAGGAATAAAAAGTGGTAAGAAAGAATCTTATACGTTTTACTTTAGGAACTATTATCAGCGGATTATCATTATCAGGCTGCGGTGGAGATCATGATTTAACAACAGTCACACCGGCAAGCTATCAGGCTGCCGTAGCAACAAATCAACAACCTCAGTGCTGTTGTACATGTACTCAGCCAACAGATACCCAAAAAGCTCCGGTTGAAAAGAAAGAACCTGTAAAAAAGAAAACATCTACCAAAACAGAAAAAAAAGATACTGAGAAACCTAAAACAGCAACTGAAACTAAGGATACTAAAACTACAACTGATAGTAAAACAACCGCAGATGCAAATGATCCAAAAGTAAAAGGCAGAAAAATCCTTGATAAAATAATGAGTAATATTAATCAGGCTAAAGCTTTTGAAGTAGAAGTTGTAAAAAATGAAAAAAACCTGGCTACCGGTGAATTAGTTACAAACGGGATCAAGTTATGGGCAAGACAACCTGATCAGGTTAAACTTGAACTGACATATCACAGTAAAAATGCCAATACTATAGGAACAAAGATTACATATAATTCTAACAGTACTAAAGTAAAGGTTCGTCCTTCAGGTGTACTTAGTCTTGTTTCAGCAGAACTGGATATGACTGATGACAGAATAACTTCAGGAAATAAATATACCCCTGCTGCCACAGACATATTTGGTCTGGCAAAACGTTTAACTCAGCCAAGCTATGATGCAGAACTTGTTGGAAAAACCACTGTAGATGGAAAAGAAGTTTATGTTCTAAAAATTTACACTAAAGAAACCAATGCACTGGATTCAAGAATAAAATACGAAAAGATTGGATTTGAGCCAAGTACTTTCAAAGTAAAGTTATGGGAAGCATATGATGGTTCAGGAGATGAACCTTATGTAAGAATGGTAATGAAAACATTCAGCTTCCTTGATTCTATGTCCGATGATAAAATGAAACTTTAGTAAGGAAAAACAGCAGAAATAGAGATGCGGTTAACCACATCTCTATTTCTGCTTTGGTATATAATTTTCCCTATGTAATTTAAAAATATTATAATTTAATTTTTGAGATGTTATATTGTTTAGAAGTAAAAATAGAAATCTGATAATAAAAATATTTTTGATATTAACCGCCATTCTATCAATAATATATTTATATAACTACTTTGATATAAGTGAAAAAATTTCCCAGGAAAATTTAGAAATATATCTTAAAAAGTTTGGCTACTGGCTACCGTTTGCCTATTTAGGCATTTTTATTGGTGCAATGCTTTTAAATCTTCCCTGTTCTGTTTTTTTAATTACCGCAGGAACCATTTTTGGTCCTTTATGGGGTACTTTCTGGGGAATTATAGGTTGTGTTATAGCAAGTACCTTAATATTTCTCATGGCAAGAAAAATAGGATACAAAAAAGTAAAAGAAAAATTTGGTGATAAATGGGCAACTTTTGATAAACGAGTTGAAGAAAATGGATTTCTTTATATTACTCTTATAAGAGCTGTGCCTGTTTTTTCCTTTGCGATGATCAGTTACGCTTCAGCTGTAACCTCAATTAAATCAGGGGATTATTTTAAAGGAACTTATATCGGTTGTATCCCACTGGTTTTAATATATGCAGATATTGTTCCGTTGGTTCTTACCAAAAATTTATCCATTCAAAATATTTCATATCTGTCTATAATCCTTTTATCATGGGGTATCTTTTTCTGGTTTCTCTATAAAGGTCACAAAAAACAGGAACTTTTAAAAAATTAAAATACACACAAAAAAATCCCTCTTCTGAGGGATTAAATTTTTTAATTAATTTTTTTGTCTTCTGGCTTCATTACTTTTTCTTTTTTTCTTTACACTAGGTTTTTCATAGTGTTTACGAGCTTTTATTTCTTTAAAAACACCTTCTTTTACTAATTTCTTTTTTAAAAGCTTTAAAGCACTATCAAGATCCTTATCAACTTTTACCTGCATTAAGACAACTCCTTACAAACATTATCAAAAAAAATTTTTATTTCATTTTTAGAAAAAACTACCAACTATCTATTTTTAATTAAAAAGTTTTTTAGCTTTAACTTCTTCTGTCAATGAACCATCAACAGACTCATTATCTGACTATGATATTATACTGTATTTACTTTTCAGTGTAAACCTTGGGCAAAACGCTGGTTATTAGTCCTGTTATATTAATTATCTTCGCTGTCTTCTAAGCCGGAACTTGGATTAAAAGCAGAAAGAGTACTCATAGCAGAAATTATATTATTTTCGGTATTTCCGAAAACAGGGGCCCCTGCAGGGGAGTTATTTTCTATATTATTATCACCAGACATTTTTAGAAGTGAATCTATATTTAACCCTTTATTAGATAATCCAGGGTTAATAGAAGAAAGAATCTGGCTGGCCATTTTCTGCTTCTGATCTAATTCATTACCTGATATAGAATTGACAATTTCTGGTTTTTGGTTAGCGATTGAAAACTCTAAAAAATACTTTTCAACATTCGGTTTCCATTTTTCTAAGTAGTTTTCACAGTACTTATCTCCGGCATAATCAAGAAAAGAAACCTTTGAATCTTTTGGTCTACTTATTGCCCAGTTATACATTGTATTAACAGCCATATTCACACTGGTTTCAAGATTAGGTACATTATGAAAACTTCCATTAAGTCTTACATTAAATGGATTATTTTTTACCGCTTTAGGATCAGTTCCAAAACCGGATTCAGCACCCATTATTGATATAATAAGGGCCGGGTTAACAGTGTGTGGTCCCTGTTCGGCAGTACCAGCCCGATGGCATTCATCATAAATAAGCTGACCGATTGTTCTGCCCCCTTCATATGTCTGATAAGCATAAGGAGAACCTTTTTTCTTTAATATCTCCGTAATCTGAGTAGGTGTTAGTGACTCTGCGTCAAAAAATTCTTCATCAGTAACCAGAGATGTATTTTTATCAAGAGAACCAACAGAATTTAATTTCTTTAATCTTTCAATTAATGAATTATTATCTGTTGAGGCAGCCGCATTTGGTGCCAAAAGATTTGCCATTTGACCATTTAACAATGAATCATACGCTTTTTTAACTACTTCTGTCGACTCTGCATTTGAAACATTTTTATTGTTCTGGTTATTAATTATTTCATTTATATCTGGTGCTGCGCCCTGATTACCTGATACACCAGGCATTGCAGGACTGGTAGTCTGATATGGATTACCTATAATCCTGATATTATCAAAAGAATCAAAATCATCGCTAAAAGTGGTGGAAATATTACCAAGAGCATCTTCCAGAAAATTATCAAACTTTACTCTGGCTCCGCCAATACGGGCAGCATCAGCCATAATACTGTTAATATTATCTTGGATTGAAGCTATATTTTGAAGAACATAACTTGGTATACCATCAATTGAACTCACTTTTGAGGAACCTTCCTTTTTTATCTGAACTACTATTAGTTTATCATAAATCAGGCCTGTCTGACTACCCCTGCCAATTGTAGGGTGCATTAAAAAATGGTAGAGGGTTCAAAAATAGTTCAAAACGGCCTCTG
>CAYRDV010000130.1:12146-14812 GCA_964422885.1 uncultured Candidatus Sericytochromatia bacterium | reverse complement strand
TCTGCTTCATTAATCATTTTTTCTGCACCTTCAAGATTCCTAAGGGCAATTGTCAGGGTTATAGCATTGGTATAACCAAATACAGAATCAGAGTTATAGGCCTG
Organism: uncultured Candidatus Sericytochromatia bacterium; assembly: GCA_964422885.1. Lineage (GTDB taxonomy): Bacteria > Cyanobacteriota > Sericytochromatia > UBA7694 > JACMQJ01 > CAYRDV01. The sequence continues at coordinate 14,708 of CAYRDV010000130.1, read as the reverse complement.
CTTTGTAAGTATCAGCCCATCATTCAGATATTTTACAACCTGTTCAGTATTATTCCAGTGATAGTTTATATTTGCCAGATCAAGGTAAATAGTGCCAACAATTGAATGTTTCATCAGCTTATTATCTTCTGTTTCTTTAAGTACATAATGATAAAGGCTTTCAGCTTCATACAGATTTCCCTGGAGCATTATTACTCTGGCCTTGCAAACATTACCAGCAATTGCTGTCAGAGTATTTCCAGCTTTCTGATTATAGGGTATTGAATTGGAAAATTCTTTGATACTTTCACTAAAATTAGAATCTATCATATGAGCAATGCCAAGGTTAAAATGAGCTGTGGCAAAAACAAAGTTATTCATTCCGGTCATTTTTTCCAGAGCCTGGTTGGAATAGCGGATAATATTTTTGGTGTCTCCGGTTCTACGGGCAATGGTCGCTCTAATATTAGCTATTTGAGAGGAAATATGATACTTTTCTTCCTTTTCTGAATCAAGGATTATATTTGCTTCAAACTTTTTTAACAAATTTTCTGCCTGTTCCAGTTTATATGTCAGTGCCAGTACCCAACAATAATATATCAGCAGGTTTGGCCTTGATAATATCAGTTCTTCAGTTAAGTTTTCCAGCCATTTTTGTAAGGTATTGATTTCACCCCTGGAAACTTTTTCAAAAGCAACATTTTCTATCAGGTTAGCCAGAGAAGCAAAATCTTTTGCCAATAAAGCATGATGAATTGCTTCATCAGTAAGGTTATTTTCTGCAAACCATTTGCTTGCTTTTTGATGTAAATTATTTAGTTTTTCAGAATTATCTTTTTTTAGTCTTTGATAAAGTAATTCCGAAAGCTGATTATGATATCTGTACCATTCTCTTTTGTTGTCCAGAGGAATAATAAACAGGTTTTTTCTTTCAAGTTCCTGAATATTCGTCTCGCTATCTGCTAATCCAGTAATTTCATTACATAACAAAGTATTAAATTTTGCCAGTATGCAGGTCTCAGTTAAAAAAACCTGTAATTTAACTGGTAGATTTATAAATATCTCATCAAAGAGATAATCAACAATATAGCGGTTACTTCCAGATAGTTCCTTTATAAATTCAGCAATATTTTCATTTTCCTGGATTGAAAGTAAAGACAACTGGAGTCCGAGTACCCATCCTTCAGTTTTTCTTTCAATAAGTGATGAATCATCTGCTGAAAGTTTTAATCCCCTTGATTTAAAAAAAGTAATGATGTCATCAGAATCAAACCTTAATTTTGCCGCTTTAATCTCCAATAACTGGTTTTGTGCCCTTAATTTTGAGATAGGTAAAGAGGTTGGCTCAAATCTTCCGGCAATAAAAATATGCACATTAAAAGGCATACTATTTAATAAAAAAGATACTGCCTGATGAATGTCTGGCTCATTAATTAAATGGAAATCATCCAGAATGATAATAAAATCTTCAGGTTCTGAAATTATTTCATTGATAAGCATCGAAAAAATATAATCTATCTGCGGTTTATCAGATAAATTAAGTATTGGGATAATTTCTGCCCCAAGATCAGGTTTAATTGTCTGTAATGCTGTAATCAGGTAAATTAAAAAACGACTGAGTTTATTATCACCAATGTCCAGTGAAAGCCAGGCTGCTTTTCTTTTTGTATTTTTAAGCCACTGGCTCAAAACTGTAGTTTTGCCAAAACCTGCTGGCGCAGACAAAAATGTTAGCTTTATTTTTGAGCCCTTTTCCAGTTGCTCAATAAGCCTTTGACGTTCTACAAGCTGCTCACCCAATACCGGAACATTAGTTTTTGTTTTGAGTAAACTGTTTGCAAGCACTAAAAAAAATAAGCCTCCTGATGAAATTGTTCTTTATTCTAATAAGTAATCTTACTTAACTCTTCTAGCTTCATTGCATTTATTTCAGAAAACTTTGAATTAGAAAAAACAGCATTTTTAACATCACTATTAGAATCTTTTTTTAGTTTTTCCAGAGTTTCTTTATTTGTTGACTGATTACCTGCTACAGCTATTTTTACTTTTATATTACCTTTTTCTGCCAGTTCTGCAAGAATGTTTGGAAGTGTATTCTTATTTTTAGCAACCGCTTCAAGTACATCTGGATCTTTATCTTTGGCTAATTTTTCCAGAATTTTATCGGAAACATTTGGGTTAGATGCCAGAGCCCTTTTTACAGATGGCTCTTTTGATTTGGCAAGTTTATCAAGTACATCAGCAGGAGTTACAGGGTTCTGTGCAAGACTGCTCTGAATAGTTTCCTTAAAAAATTCTCCTGTTGAAAGCCTGTACATTTTTTTCAGGTCTTCTGGTGGAAGTTTAGGATTAGAAGCAACATAACTCATAATAAACCCTTCTTTGTTATACATCAGTTGTTTGAGCCTTGATACAGGTAAGGATTCATTTTTTATTGCTCTTTCATGAACAAACATGCTGCCATGTTTTGTTAGTTTTATCAGTATCTCTGGTGGGGTAGAAGTATTCTCTGCCAGAGACTTTAATATATTTTCATTTTTTGTTCTTTTAAAAAGATCTTCCAGTACTGGAACAGGAGTTGAT
>CAYRDV010000130.1:4106-12136 GCA_964422885.1 uncultured Candidatus Sericytochromatia bacterium | reverse complement strand
AAAAAGATATTCAGTATCCTTATTTATCTCTTTTTTTGCTAATTCCTGAAAAACGTCTGGAGGCGAGCTTTCGTTGGCTGCAACCAAATTTAGAAGATGTAATTCGTCAGATTTGGAAAATTTTTCCAGAATATCGGCTGGTGTTGTTTTATTTTGAGCTAGTTTATGATTTATATCAGAATTTCCTATTTGGGAAAATTTTCTTAAAACATCAGTAGGAGTTGATGAATTACCGGCAATAATCTCATTTAAATCGGTATCACTTTTTTCGGAAAGTTTTTTTAAAACCTCAGGTGGTGTACTTGTATTACCAGCAATTTTCCATTTCAGGATAGAATAAAGGTCTCTTGGGAGCTTATCTACCAAATTCTTGGGGGCAGATGGGTTCTCAACTAATTTCTGCATAATTTTTAACGTTGTTATCCCATAACCATGTAATGCTTCCTCAAAAATTTTATTGGTTACATTTAGAGATAAATCTTTTCTGGACGAAACAGCAATCTTTTCTTCATCACCAAGAGATTTAAAATAATCATGAAAGTCCGAAGAGGCCTTATAAGTTTTGCTACGATCATTATTATCAAAAGAAATAACTCCTTCGACAAAATCATGATCTTTTTTGAGGGTATCCAGATCCAGTGTAATATTACCGTTAGCAGTACCTTTTAGGGACGAATGACCAATGAAAGACTCATCTTTTATTGTTGAATAGTGCCATTCCCCATCTTTTGTTTTATATACCAGTTCAGAGCCTTTATGTTTTTCTGCAGCTTCAAATGCTTCTTTTTTGGCAATACCACCTTTTCCAAAATTTTCTGTTTTTGAATTAAGATATATTTTGTCGTAAAAAGTAGCTGATCTATCCTTCCCTACAATACTTTCACTCATTGATTGAAACCTGATTTTCATTATCTATATTTTTAATCTTACTACTTTTATAGTGATTTTTTTCAGAAACTTTTGTCTGAATCTTAATTAAGATAACTCTAGTTAAATAGAAAAAGAATTTCTTCCTTTTCGCTTTATATCTCCAATGTGATAAACCTTCCATAAAAAATAATAACTAAATTTGTAAAATATCTATGTCTTGGCTTTGTTTTGCTATATAATTTTACTTAACTGAAAAAGTCATAAAGTAAAAACAGTTAGACAACATTTGAGCCTTATCTATTGTAATAACTTAAGCTACATACAAGGAGTAACATGAAGACAAGTAAATTTGCAATCTTTTCTTTAGCCTTATCTATGTCCTTTGGCCTTTTGCCAAACCTGAATGCTCATGCTTTTGTTCCTGCAAGTGAAATGAGAGATCTTAGCAGCAACCACTGGGCATACAAAGCAATAGAAGCTCTTGTTGAAAAATATGGAGTAATGAGTGGCTTTCCTGATAAAACATTTAAAGGGGCCAAAAATTTAACCCGTTATGAGATGGCAGCAGCTCTATTTAAAGTAATGACAAAAGTTGAAGAACTTATTGCAAAGGCAAATAAAGCCGGTACTGCTGATACTAATAATAATCAGGGTGGCCCTGCTGTTTCCAAAGAAGATCTGGAAACTCTTACTCTTTTACAAAAAGAATTCAGAACTGAACTTGATGATCTAAAAGGACGGGTAGATACTCTGGCAGCCAAAGTAGATAAATTTGGTCAGGTAAAAGTAGGGGGAAAAGTTGAAGTAAGATATAGAGACAGAGTTGCTGTTACGGATTCAACAAAGGCTGGTTCTCCTTTAAATGGACTGGATATTGATGGTGATTTGGGCCGAACAAAATTTAATGAACCTGGTAAGAATCTTATTACTGAGTTTGAGAGGACACCATTTAGAGTAAAAACTTCACTTGATATTAGTGCTTCTTTAGTTCCTGGTGTCAGATTCTACGGTACTTTTATTGCCGGGGACGGAACTATTTTTAAACTCGGAAATACTATTGGTCAGGTTGTCAGTGGCCATTTTGGTGATGAAGGCCTGCTGGGAAATGTTTTATACACTCAAAGGTCCATTATCTCTCTCAGAGCTAATTTTGAAAATGAAGATCAAAAAAATTCTGAAAAAGAAAATATTGAAATGAAACCATTATCAACAGCCGGAACAGAGTTTTATCATGAAAATAAGCCTGGAGTCGGGCTAAATGTTGGATTTATGAACTTTCAGAATATTGCCAGAACTGGTACAAAATTAAGAAACCATTTTGGCTCTGAAAAATGGATTGGGCACGGATATGGCCTAGTTGGTTTTGGCGCAGATGAAGTTATGGTAAAGGATAATGAAGTAAAAAATGATAAGGGTGAAACAGAAAAACTTAGAAACTCTGTTTCCCGGTTTTGGGCATCAGGAATAAATGTCAGCCGGGTTGATCCTGACAGCGAAAGATATAATAATGTTTCTTCTCCTGCAATAGCTGTAGATGCTACTATTGGACCACTTACCCTGACAGTGGCCGGAAATGCAGGTTCTCCTTATACTAACCGGTTAGCTGCTCTAAACAATATTGGCGGAGGTGGTGTACCACTTACCGGACTGGATTTTATCAATGATAAAGAAGGCGGCTTAATTAATGAAAAGGTTATAGTTGGTACCAAAGATCTACTTATTGGCAGAACAACCTATAATCTTCTTAATTTGCCATCCGAATATGGTGATGGTTATGGTTTAGTTGGTTTAGATCTTGATCTTGGCTGGCTCAGGGCTGGTATCAATGCAAATGATTACTGGCTTGATTCTACTTTTTCATTAAGCGGAACCAGAAAATCAGTTTCCGGGGTTATAGATATCGGTACAAATAGGATGGGTATAACCCTCCAAACAAATTACCATGCTATTGGTCTTGATACATATAGTGCCGGTGTCTTTTTAAATGATTTGGGCGGGATAGATCTTGGATTTGGTTTAAAAGCAGCTTCAAGAGGAATATTTAATATTGGCCAGATAACAGGAACAAATGTTGGTGGTTATGCTGTTTTACCACAATTCAACAGCTTTTTTCCCAAACTGATGTTTGCTTTCAGACAAAGTTTTGGCGATAATTTTGGTTCACCAAAAGATTTTTTTACAGGTGCGGATTTGCCAAAAGTAAGTATGCTAAAAGATTCAGGTCTAACCTTAGGAGCTTCAATGGATAGTATGGGTGGCTCTAACTTTGATGTTGGTATTGAATATAATGCACTGATGGAAGGCGCTTTATGGGGTTTCAATTTTATGGCTCATGATCTGGGAGTTTTTACCTCATACAGATTCTAAAAAGTGAAGGGTGTACAGTGACAGGTGACCGGAAAGAAGTTTTTTCTGTGCTTTCATTTTTCACAAAGAATATTTTCTAAAACCTAGAATTACGCTATAGTTTCTACTATAATATATAATCCTAATCCATTAATTTATGGAATTATTTTGTGTGTTGTAACAGTGACCCATTTATGGGAAATATTACGAAAGTAGGAAAATTATGGAAAAAGAATTTAAAGAATTTCTTGATGAACATCTGAAATTAACAAAAGATTTAAGGAAAGACCTTTATCTGGCATCCTGGAATTTTGAAATAACCGGAAAAGAAGAATGGAAAAATGTCAGAGTTGATAAAGAAATAGAGATAACAAAAATTTACGCAGATAAAGAAAAATATCAAAAGTTAAAAGCATTTGAAGCATCAGGGGAAGTGAATGAGAAACTTCTGAAAAGGCAACTGACATTATTGGTTAATTCTTTTGAATCAGAACAGAAAGATGATGACCTGATTAATAAGACTATTAAATTAACTGCAGAAATTAATGATAAATACAATAACTACCGGGGCCATATCAATGATAATAAAGTAAGTGATAATGATATTCTAAAAATTCTTCAGGAATCTGATGATAATGAATATCGTAAAAAAGCCTGGGAAGCCAGTAAAGAAATTGGTGATCAGGTAGCAGACCAGGTAGTTGAAGTTGTTCATTTACGAAATCAGGCTGCTACAAGGCTTGGTTATAAAAACCATTATGTAATGTCTTTAAAGCTTGATGAGATTGATTATGATTATCTTTTTAAAACATTGGACAAACTGAAGGAATTAACGGATGAGCCTTTCAGACAGGAAAAGGGAAAACTGGATAAAAGTCTGGCTAAAAGGTTTGGAATAGGTGTTGAAGACTTAAGACCCTGGCACTATGCAGATCCTTTTTTCCAGGAAGCTCCATCTCATGATGATGTAGATCTGATCATATCTTCAGTGATAAAGATGTTGTTGATATGAATATCAGGTTTTATGATGGAATTGGCCTTGAAGTAAGAGATATTATCGAAAGAAGTGATCTTTATGCCAAGGAAGGAAAATGCCAGCATGCTTTCTGTACAGATATTGATAAAGAAGGAGATGTCCGGATTCTTTGTAATATTGTGCCTAATGAAAAGTGGGTAGGAACAACTCTTCATGAGTTAGGTCACGCTGTTTATGATAAATATCTTGATCCCGAACTGCCTTTTTATCTAAGAAGTCCGGCTCATACAATGTCCACTGAGGCCGTTGCTATGTTGATGGGAAGACTGACAAAAAGTGAAAGATGGCTTGTAAAAATTGCTGAGATGTCTGAAGAAGATTATCAGGTTCTTCACCCTTCTATAAAATCACAGGCCAGACTGGCAATGCTGATCTTTGTAAGATGGGGCCTGGTAATGGTTAATTTTGAGAGAGCAATGTATGATGATCCTGACCAGGATCTTAATACTTTATGGTGGGATTGTGTTGAAAAATACCAGTTTGTAAAACGTCCGGAAAACAGAAATAGTCCTGACTGGGCCTCAAAACTTCATCTCGCTCTTGCTCCTGTTTATTATCAGAATTATGTACTTGGTGAATTAATTGCCTCACAGCTTGGCTATTATATTCATCAGTTACCAGGTAAACATCTGACAAATAACCCGGAAACAGGTGAATTCCTTAAAGAAAAGCTTTTCAAGCTTGGGGCAAAATATGAATGGAATGAAAATCTGGAAAAATGTACAGGAGAGAAGCTTAATCCTGAATATTTTATCAAAGAGTTTATTGCGGATTAGAAGAATATAGGTAATACGTAGGGGCTTGATTAATCAAGCCTTGCATTGCATATAATCAATTCCAGAGCTTTTATGAACAGCCTATCTACCCTGGAAAGCCCGTTCCAGCTCTTTGGAATGTCTTTTTATAACTTCCAGAGATTCTTTATCGGTAAGTTTTGAAACGCCAGAGATTACCAGATCTGCCCAGGGTTTATTTTTACTATAATCTTTTACCAGTTGTTCTCTCTGTATTCTTAGTTGTTTTTTTACTGCTTCAGGAACATTTGGCGAATTTAGCTGTTTATCAATTGTGGCCAGACCACTATTTACATTTTTATTGGTTTCACTCATAAATTTTTCACCCTGAACTTTACTGAATGACCAGGCAATAGCCGCATTTACTTTTACAAATTCAGCATAATTAGTAAATCCGGCATTTTTAATCACACTTTCAATTTTATTAAAACCTTCCATTCCCTGGGCAATATTAACTTTGTTGGTACTGATATTTTTTGCCAGTTCCGGACTCACAGCTTTCATTCCCTTATATGCTTTAAGATACTTTTCAATGGTTTCATCGGTTAACTTTACCTTTGGGCTACAGGAAAGTACTAATAAAAAAGATATAATGAGAAAAAATAACTTTTTTTGCATTGTAATTTACCTCCTTGGCAAAATAACCATCTGTTATTTAACAACAGATGATTTTACTCTGAGGCTTTTATGCACTCTTTGAATAAATAAATCAAAGACATTCAGTGAGTTTTCGATTCGGGAATAAATCATTGCTCCTTCATAACCCAAAAAAAGATCTTCTATGAGTACATCGGATGGCTCTCTTCTGGTAATGTTTCCACTATTTTGTCCACTTTCAATTTTTTCTTTTAAAATTGCTTTGTATTCTCTCAGATAACTAAGAGGAATTTCTGCCAGCTCAGGGTTGGAATGCCTCAGTTCAAGGGCTGTATTTGAAAATATACAGCCAATTACTTTTCCATCGTAATATAGCCAGGTTTGGACATTTTTTAAAAAATTAATTAATCCTTCCAATTCGATATTCTGATTTTCAAAAGAACTAAATAATACATATTTTTTGAAATAATATGCAGAGGCTGAAATACACTTTCTGTACAAATCTTCCTTTGTCGGATAATGATAGGTTAGATTTCCTTTGGATATGCTACAGGCCTCGCTCACCATATTCATTGAAGTGGTATGATAACCATTTTTTCTGAAAAGCTCTATTGCGGCATTCAGGATTTTCTTTTCTGTATTCACAACTGTATACCTTTTAGCACAATCGTACTATATAAGTATACATTTAAAACCTATAGAAAGAAATAGATTATTTATCATCCCCAATTTTTAGTACAGCCATAAATGCTTCCTGAGGAATTTCTACGTTACCAATCTGCTTCATTTTCTTTTTACCTTCTTTTTGTTTTTCAAGAAGTTTTCTTTTACGGCTGATATCACCGCCATAACATTTGGCAAGGACATTTTTACGCATTGCTGAAATATTTTCACTGGCAACGATTTTACCTCCTATTGCAGCCTGGATTTTTACATCAAACATCTGGCGGGGGATGATTTCTTTGAGCTTTTCAGCAAGTTGCCGGCCAATACGGTGTGCATTTTCGGTTGGAACAATCATGGCCAGGGCATCAACTTTGTCACCGGCAACAAGAATATCAAGTTTTACCAGTCTTGAGGCTCTTGTACCTGAGATTTCATAATCAAGTGAAGCATAACCTTTACTTCTTGATTTTAACTGGTCAAAAAAGTCTGTTATCAACTCACCAAGTGGCATTTCGTAATGAAGATTTACTCTTGTTTTATCTAGATATTGCATATTAACAAAGATTCCCCTTCTGGTTTGAGACAGGTCCATAATTGTTCCCACGTATTCATTAGGGAGCATAATCGAAACATCAACATAAGGTTCTTCAATCCGCTCAATTTTGGTTACTGGTGGAAGTTTCATCGGATTATCTATTCTTTCCATTGTTCCGTCAGTCAGATAAACATCATAGATTACACTTGGTGGTGTCAGGATCAGACTGAGATTATATTCTCTTTCCAGTCTTTCTTTAACAATTTCCATATGCAGTAAGCCCAAAAAGCCGCATCTAAAACCAAAACCCAATGCTCCAGATGTTTCTGGCTCATAGTTTAGAGCTGCATCATTTAATTTTAATTTTTCCAGAGCTTCTTTTAATTCTGTATACTGATCCGTATCCATCGGATATAATCCGCAGAATACCATTGGTATCGCCGGTTTATAACCTGGTAGTGGTTCATCAGCAGGATTATTGGCAAGTGTAATAGTATCACCTACTGTTGCATCCTGGACATTTTTTATAGCTCCAGCCAGATATCCTGTTTCACCGGCAGATAGAGTATCTACCCGTATCTGTTTTGGGGTTAAAAAGCCAAGTTCTGTAATTTCATATACTGTTCCGTTAGCCATTAGTTGTATTTTGTCCCCAAGATTTATTTCTCCGGTAAAGATCCTGAATAAAATTACGACTCCTCTGTATGCATCATAAAATGAGTCATATATCAGTGCCTTTAAAGGATCTTTTCTATCACCTTTGGGTGCCGGAACCTTTTTAACAACGGCTTCTAATACTTCCTGAATGCCAATCCCTTCTTTGGCACTGGTTAAAACCGCTTCTGATGTATCTATTCCAATTATGTCTTCAACTTCTTTTTTTACTCTTTCCGGTTCAGCACTTGGTAGATCTATTTTATTTACTACCGGAATAATTTCCAGATCATTTTCTATTGCCAGGTAAACATTTGCAATTGTCTGAGCTTCAACACCCTGTGTGGCATCAATGATCAGAATCGCTCCTTCGCAGGCTGCCAGACTTCTGGATACTTCATAGGTAAAATCTACATGGCCGGGAGTATCAATTAAGTTTAAAATATAATCATTACCATCTTTTGCTGTATAGTTAAGCCTCGCTGTCTGGGCTTTAATAGTAATTCCCCGTTCTTTTTCAATATCCATTGAG
>CAYRDV010000130.1:0-4096 GCA_964422885.1 uncultured Candidatus Sericytochromatia bacterium | reverse complement strand
TTCCGGTATATTCGATTAATCTGTCCGCCAGAGTTGATTTTCCATGATCTATATGGGCAATGATTGAAAAATTTCTTATTTTACTTTGATCTACATTCGTCATATTCTTAACTTATAAAACCTGATTTTTATTCCAAATACTTACAATTACTAAATTTTATCATTGTACAGGATTATTGTAATATGTCTGTACAGTTAATTATTATTACCATTAATTTCAAGAACACTTTATAGTAATAGCTATTATTTTATAAATTATATCAATGATATATAATTCAGGGAAAATATTCTATTTCATAAGTCTTTAAATATTTTGAAATAAATTTAACGGAATGGAGAAATCTAATATGAAAAAATTAATTAAGTATTTTCTGCCTGTATCATTTTTTTTAATATCATGTGCACCAAATGTTTCAGTTGCAAAGGATACAAAAGATAAAACAAATGTTGAAGCTAAAAAAACAGAAGAGTTTATAGTAAAATCGGAAGATGCCTCTTATTATTCTGATAAAAAAGAAGTAAAAGGTTTTATTGCTTATCCTGAAAAGGCTGGTAAATATCCTGCTCTTATTCTGATTCATGAATGGTGGGGACTAAATGACAATATAAAAGAAAATGCCAAAAAATTTGCCAAGCTTGGTTATGTTGCCCTGACAGCAGATCTTTATGGCGTTCCGGGTACTACTGATATGGCTAAAGCAAGGGAATTAGCCGGAGCAGTCCGAAATAATACTGAAGAAGCCTTAAAAAATTTAAAAAATGCTGTTACCTTCCTGAAGGCAAGAAGTGATGTAAATCCAGAAAAACTGGCATCTGTTGGCTGGTGCTTTGGGGGAGGATGGTCTTATCAGATGGCAAAAAATGATTTAGGTGTAAAGGCAACAGTAATGTATTATGGAAACTTTAATACTGAAGATGATTTAAAAATGATGAAAAGCCATATTATTGGTCATTTTGGTGAAAAAGATACTTCTATAAAAGTGGATGATGTAAAGCAATTTCAGGCAACCCTTAAAACTATTTCAGGGGATCATGAAGTATATATTTACCCAAATGCAGGTCATGGATTTGCTAATTCAGATAATCCAAATTATGTTAAAGAAGCAGCAGATAGTGCCTGGCAAAGAACAGTTGATTTTCTAAAAAAGAATTTATAAGTTTTAAAGAAGGTTATATGAATGAATGGATGCTCTATGGAGCTAATGGCTATACTGGTAAACTGATCATTGAAGAAGCTTTGCAAAAAGGTATAAAACCTGTAATTGCAGGCAGAAATGAAAAAGCAATTCTTTCTCTTGCCAAAGAATATAGCTTACCCTACAAAATATTCCCACTGGAAAATCCAGATGAAATTGCTAAACATCTGGAAGGAATAAAAATTTTATTATTGGCTGCAGGGCCATTTTCTGCAACCAGTAAACCTGCTGTTGATGCATGCATTAAAACAGGAACACATTATCTGGACATTACAGGTGAAATAGATGTGTTCGAAGCTTGTAAGGCAAGACATCATGAAGCTGAAAACGCAGGAGTAATGTTGTTTCCAGGTGTTGGGTTTGATGTCGTTCCTTCTGACTGCCTTGCTGCTTCATTACATCAAGCATTACCTGATGCCCATATCCTTACTTTAGCAATATATTCAAGTGGCGGACCAAGTGCAGGAACTTCCAAAACTATTGTTGAAGGTATGGGCTCTGGAGGGATGATCAGGAAAGAGGGAAAACTTACTAAAGTACCTTCAGCCTGGAAAATAACTACAATTCCCTTTAAAGATAAGCCCCGAATGGCAATGACTATTCCCTGGGGTGATGTTTCTACTGCTTATACATCCACTGGAATACCCAATATTGCTGTTTATATGGCAATGCCACCAAATGCGATACGTATCGCAAAGCTTACGAGCCCAATGATTGGTTTGCTTGGTTTTAAACCAATTCAGGATTTTCTGAAAAAAATGATTGAAAAAAATGTAAAAGGATTAAACGAAGAAGAACGTAAAAAAGGCAAAGCGATTTTATGGGGCAGAGTAGAAAATAAAGAGGGTAAATTTGCTGAAGGTTATGCTGAAGTAATTGAAACCTATAATTTTACTGCCAAATCATGCGTGGATATTATAAAGCAGGTACAGGACGGATGTGTTAAAGCGGGATTTATTACCCCTTCAAAGCTTCTTGGAGCAGATTACCTGCTTTCAATTGAAGGTTCAAAACTGGAAATATCAAATTAATTTTTTGCTTAATCCTCATAAATAATACTAAAACTATTACGGGAAAGTTCACTTACAAATTCCTGGAAAAAATCATAATTAAGTGATGAATCTTCTATTGAAGTTAAAATCTCTCGTTTATTAAAAACAAATTTTGCTGAGATTGTTTTAGGAGTTCCATCTATATAAATAAAGTGTATCTCTTTAACTGGCATAACGAAACTTCTGAAAGTAACCCTAAGTTGCTTATTATTTGTTTCTTTTACGTCTATCATATTTCCAATTTTCAGATCAATTTTTAACATACTTTATTTCCGGTTAACAAAAAATAGTAGAATTATTCCAATTACCCCAAAAGCTATATTCTGAATCCAGGCTGCTAATACAGGCTGTAATGTTCCTGTACCACCAAGAGAACGACCAATTGTATAAGTAACATACCAGACAAATACCAGGGCAATACTGATTGCTACCCCAAAATAGGTACCCATTTTAGCAAATTTTATGCCGATAGGAGCAGCAATCAGAGCAACAAAGAAAGTAGCAAGTGGTAAGGAATATTTAAGATAATAGTCTACTTCCATTGCCTTAGTATCAATACCTCTGGTTCTGTATTCAACCAGTTGTTTTGATGCTTCACCGGAACTTTGTTCCTGTATCGATTTTTGATCAGAAAAAATTGTATTATTACCCAGATTAAATTCAATTTCCATTATTTTAAACTTTGCCTCATATGAAACAAAACCTTCTTTGCTGTATTTTCTAAGCACACCATTGTGCAGATACCATTTATTTTCGCCTCTGCTGGCTGTTTTTGCGCTAATAACCTGTGGGTAACCAGATTTTGTATTATCAAAGACAAATACTTCTTCAAATACTCCTTTTTTCCTGTTTACTTTTTCAACATAAAAGTATCTTTCATCATTACCTTTGGTAAAAAGTCTTTCCTTAATCGGAGGCAGTTTTTGATTGGTAATCATATCTCTGGCAATCATTACACTTTGATGATTTGTTTTTGGTACTACCTGTTCGTTTATTTCAAACCCAAGAAAACTGATTGCCAGAGCAATCAGTAATATTGGCGTGATAACCCGTGTAAAGCTTACTCCGCAGGAGCGTAAGGCAACAATTTCACTATCTTTTGCCAGCCTGCCCAAGACCAGTAAGGTTGAAAAAAGATAACCTACCGGAAAAGTTACAACAATTATTGCTGGTAGATTATAGAGCAAAAGAGCAAGAACTGCATTTGTCGGAACACCGCTTTTTATAATCATTTCAGCGTAAAGGAACAGTGTATTTGAAAGCATGATTACGATAAAAGCGGCAACTCCCGCTGTAAAGGGTTTAACCAGTTCCTTTAAAATATACCAGTCAAGTATTCTCAATTTTATTGCACTACTTTCTATCTATACCTTTTAAAGTAAAACAAAAAATAACTTTTATTTTACGATTATTAATTATATAGTGTTTTAAGGCTTTTAGGAAAAGCCTTTTCTCCAAATCCTCACCAGTTACTTTCTTCTAACCTTCCCGGTTTTATGAAAGCTATAATTGATAACACATTACCCATATGGTCAATCGGGGAAAGGTCAGAATCAGGATTTACATAATTCAAGAAATTTTCAGGATGAAAAAATAAAATAATTTCTTTTCTTCACCCAAGTAGCACTGGTTGAAAATTCTTTTCCTGGAGCATTAGTAGTAAACCAAATAAGATTAATGCTTACAATAAATCGGGACTGTCAAAACTTTATTGATAAATAATTGCTTATCAGATAGAACAAAATATAGCTACTAATTTGTTTTGATAGTCCCCTTTTGCGAAAGGAAAAAATTTTTAACCGAAAAAGATAACCAAAAGCCCGCAATATTAGCCAGAGCATTGTTTTT
>CAYRDV010000129.1:0-14821 GCA_964422885.1 uncultured Candidatus Sericytochromatia bacterium | reverse complement strand
AGCATTTAGATTAGATCCTTCTGTTCTTAGTGCTAATGAAGACAAACCTGTTTATGGTAGTTAAAATGTCAGAATCAGGATTCACAGAATTGAAGAAATTTACAGAATGAAGAAAGTAGAAATCATAGTAATATTAGCGTTGTTGGTGGGTTGTAGCCCTGGTGTGAATACGCCTGTACCAGATATAAAGTTATCATCAAAACCTGTAATTACTGCATCATCTATACCATCTGTTATACCTAAAATAGAACCTTCGGTAAAAGTTTCTGAAAAACCAAAAGATGGAACTGGTAAGATACAACAGGATGGTGAGCCATCAAATGCACCATCAACAGAGCCTACAGTAAGTCCTTCTCCAACACCTATCCCTTCACCATCTTATATACCAGGGAATGACCGTCCACCACCAAATCCTAAATTTAATCAAGCTTATCCTGTCAAAGAAGGAATTAGAGTGGCAGCTATATCAGTATTTTTTAAAGACCCGCCAAAGATAAGATATAATCCAGATATAAAAGAGCTTGTATCATTAGCTTTTGTTGATGTTACCAATATCAATAACCTGATGAAAAAATATAATGTTAAAACTAATATTCCTTATGCAGCCAGAGGTAAGACAGAAGAAGAACTGGAAAAACAAGAAAAGCAAATGGAAAAAACTTTTGGTGTAGATATGCCTAATGAAGCTTCTATTTATTATTTATATACAGAGTCTGATAATCCAATAAATGTAAAAGAGTTTATAGAAACATTAAGATTAGACCCCTTAGTTCTCAATGCTAATGAAGACACAGGCTCTACACCTGATTAAGTAAGAGCAATAGAAACTCTCCCCTGCCCCTCTCCGTTTCGACTTCGCTCAACGACAGAGACTTATCATTACCCATAAGTAAGGGTTAAGTAACATAAAAAAGAGTTTGTCATTCTGAGAAATCGTCGATTGATGTTCTCCCGATTTTTAGGACACAAAAAATAAACAATTGAATTTTATATTTTATAAACAATTTCCTTTTTCAAATGAATTTACGGATCCGGTGGTTTATGCCTGGGATTATCACAGAATCTGTATTAAAATAGTATAGATTTAAATTTAAAGGTTAAAAATAATGGATCATTGTTGCTCAAAAAAAGCTTCTGAATTGGAAGCGATGAAACAAAAAAAACAGGCAAAAGTTCTCTGGGCAGTATTACTAATAAATCTTTTTATGTTTTTTATCGAAATGTATTCCGGGCTTATTTCAGGCTCAACAGCATTAATGTCTGATGGCCTGGATATGCTTGGAGACGCTTTTGTTTACGGTTTCAGCATTTTTGTTATTGCCAGAAGTATTAAATGGAAAACAACTGCGGCATTATCCAAAGCCCTGATTATGTGCTTATTTGGTCTTTTCGTATTAGGTAAAATAATTTATCAGTTACTTAACCCTGCTGTTCCGGTACATCAGACTATGGAGTTGGTTGGTGGTATTGCGCTGGCTGCCAATGTAACCTGCTTTTTCCTGTTATATAAATTCCGCAATCATGATACTAACATGACTTCAACCTGGTTATGCTCCAGAAATGATATTATTGCCAATATCAGTGTTTTAATAGCTGCCTGGGCAGTAAGTCGAACTAATTCATTTTATCCTGATGTTATTGTTGGATTAGTTATTACTGGTATTTTCCTCAGTTCTTCCTTTCATGTGGTGAAATTGGCGTTAAATGACCTGAAGCACAAAGGAAAAGTAACCGTCTGATATGTAATACTTCTCAAAATAAAGGAATAAAAAAATATGGTGATTGAAAATTTTACACCCTTAACCTCTTTGGCAGGAGGGATATTTATTGGCTTTGCAGCAATAATGTTAATGCTTTTTAATGGTAATTACTTTTATGGGAACAGGCTTTTTAACTGTGTTCATCCTATTTCATATTGTCAATATTCGGGGTTAGTTTATGAATAAAACCTATCTTTCTTCATTTGCTTCAGGGTTAATATTTGCAATTGGTCTGGGACTTTCAGGCATGATGAATCCACAAATTATTTGGAGCCGGATGGGGAATTGGCGGTTTATGCCCTGGTCCTGCAATAGCCAATCTGGGAAGTTTAAATCCAGGTATTATTGTTTTTGTTGCTTCAATGCTGGCAGGGTTTTATATAGAACAAGCTATTTTAAAAAGAAATAAGACTTCTGTTACAGATGAATGTACAGTCAATTAATTATAATTTTAGCTTATAAATATTTATAAATTATCATCTTTTGAGATAATACAATTATGAATAATGTAGCATTGCTGGCTGTTTTTATCGGTGGTGGCTTAGGGTCTGTTTTACGTTTCTTTATAACTTTTTTTATGACCAAAGTTTTCCCCTACCCCTTTCCTTATGGCACTCTTACCGCTAATTTTCTGGGTTGTTTTACAATAGGAATACTGATGGCAATCTTTACCCATAAAATAGATAATCAGGAAATAAAACTTTTTTTTACTACAGGTATGATGGGGGGACTGACTACTTTTTCAACCTTCAGTTATGAATCAGTAAATTTACTTAAAGGTGATTCCTTTATCAAGGGTATTTCTTATATTTCAGCATCGTTATTTGGCTGCCTGTTACTTAGTTTTATCGGCTTTCGCCTTTCCCTTTTTATTATGGGTAATTTTAAGTTATAAAGAATCTGGCGATATAATATTAACTGTTGGAAAATAATGTTTATATCTTGAAATATCTCTTGTAATCAGTGTTAATTCTTCAACTGCGGCTTGTGCTCCAATAAAAAAGTCCGGCAGAGGGTTTAATTTGTTACCTTCATTTCTCTTATATTTTAAGAATACTTTACCAGCTAAAAATAATGCTTCTTTTGGTATAGGCCTTATTTTAAGATTACATATATCTATAACATACTCTAACTCTTCTATTTTTTCAAAACCAATAGAAACTTCTGAATAAATAACAGGATTTATGTATAAAATAGAAGAATTTGAAAATCTCTCAATTGTATTTTCAGACCATTCTGCCCATTTTGGATCATTAAGGAATATATCTAATAACACATTAGAGTCAACTAATGTTCCATTCATCAAAAACCTCTTGTTAATGACATTATTTCATCTGTTGTCATTTTCACTGTAGCAATTCCCCTTAGCTTTTTAAATTTATTATCAGATGTATTTTTTTTTATGATATAAACTTTGTTTTCTTCTTCAATAAAGTCAATTTCAGTATTAGGTAAAATACCTAATTTTTCACGAATCTTCTGGGGAATTGTTACCTGACCTTTAACTGTAACCCTCATTTTTACTCCTTAATTTAACAAAGTATTACTCTTACTTTTAATGGTATTACTTTAACTTTAAAAAAGCAATTAAATATTTTTTATAAAAATTAAGACTGGATGAAAGGAATACTAAACAGAATAAGCATAAGCCCCGTAACCAACAACCCTGTCTTTTGGTCCGGCTGTATCACCGGAGTTTTTATAATCCAAAAAAGTGCTTTTCCAACCAAGATCTTTGGCAAGCAGCATAGAAGTAAGAACACCAACAATACCACAGGCATCGCCTTCTCTGGCCATGGTATCAACATCCAGAGCTGGTATTGCTTTGTTACAGATACTATCAACGCTTACAGCCTTATCATATGGAAAGAAGTGGCTTAAATCAGTACTGATAACAAACAGAGTATTTTCATCGATATAGCCTTTCAGAAAATCAGCTAGCTGGCGTACATCTACATGCCCTAAGACAATTGGAATTACTTCAAAATCTTTATTTTTAAAAACCATCTGTAAAAATGGAAACTGGACTTCCAGGCTGTGTTCCTGCTCATCAGCCTGAGGAATAAAACCAATTTTCTCAGCCATTTCTTTGGCAATATCAGATACTTTTATTTCTCCAAGAGGAGTTTCCAGATAATCATAGGCACAAACTGACGCACCCCTTAAGGGATAGCGGTGGCTGGGGCCAAGCATAATAATTTTCCATTTTTTATTTTCAAGCTTTTCAAATTGTTTATAACATGCTCCGGCAACGATTCCTGAATAAATATAACCGGCATGAGGTGCGATAATCCCTCTGATATCACCTGGTACAGATATATCTTTCCCATTCGCAAGAAAGTTTTTTACACTATTCTCCAGTTCACTGGCATTTCCGGGATAGAAAAAATTTGCAACGGCAGACTTTCTTACTAACATAATAATTCTCTCTCAATAAATACTATAATAATTTTACAGCAAAAAAGAACACCGATAAATATATTTATCGGTGTTCTTTTTATTATCTTTTTTTCTAGTTAAGTTTAACCAAATTTGTTGTAAGAGCTGCATTACCAGAATTTTTCATACTTACATTGATATTCTGGTCACTTAGATTATCAAGCTTAATATAGGTTACAGTCCAGTTAGGTAAATCAGCGGAAGCCTGAACAGGATACTGGTTAATTACATTAGCTAAATTTATACCATCAAGTTTATGATTTCCAGCATATGTTTTATGTAAATTAACAGATTTAAAATCAAATTTAGGATTTTTTCCTGAACCACTCAACAGTAGAGCAGTGGCCCAATCAGTAAAAGTTTTCTTAAATGGTACTTTAGTAACCAGCTCAATATTTTCCAGACCTGATTTATCACTTTGGGTAAGTTTTGTAATTGCATCCGGGCCATATTGTTCAACCAGATAAAGAACAAACAGATAAGCTGCACCATAATTTAACCCGGCATCATCTGTGACCAGTGGATAAGCAGAAGGGTTTTTGAAATAACTTTCAAGATAAGTTACAGCAAACATATCTCCTACAGGTAAACCCAAGCCACCAAGATGTTCAGCATAAGTTGACATACCTTCATTCAACCATCTGCTTTCAAATACAGGCTGTTGATTATTTATTGCTCTCTGGACAACTTTTACGTTAAAGTTTACCAGATGCTGAAATTCATGTATCAGTGTTGATTTTGCATAATGTTCACTTGCTTCGCCCTTTTTAAACATCCATGAGTTTAAATAAAGCATATCTGTTCCATTTGATTCTGGTTTGTCAGATATTACATCCATTGGTGAAAAGAATCCGAATAAACCTTTGTTATCAGAAATTTTTCCAATAAAAAGATTAATTCTGGGATCTCCATCTATATCTTTCGGAGGAGTTGGAGCAGCACCAAACATTTTTGTAACCAAAGGATAAGCTGCGGAATCCCAATAGCTTACAGAACTATTTAAAACATTCATATCAATATCATTAATCTCAGACTGATCTATCCAGAAAGAGGCTGTTCTAGCCAGTTTTACCAATACAGCAGTTCTTACTTCCAACTTATTTTTATCATTTCTTACTTTGAAGGTTCTTGTATCGCCTTCTTTTTGAATTTTGTTCACTAAGATACGTTTTTTAGAAACCAGAGTACCTGTTTTAATAGCATTTTTTACCACAGATATCTGATTTGTATATTCTTTCTCGGAAATTCCATGTCTATCATCATGTCTAGTTGCTATAGGCTTTTGAAAAGCTTTTCTGGCCCCACCGTTTCTAAGGACATTTTTTGCACCAGCAAAAACCAGGCTTACTTTTTGTAAATCATTAGGCTCATCAAT
This sequence comes from uncultured Candidatus Sericytochromatia bacterium, assembly GCA_964422885.1. Classification (GTDB taxonomy): domain Bacteria; phylum Cyanobacteriota; class Sericytochromatia; order UBA7694; family JACMQJ01; genus CAYRDV01. The sequence continues at coordinate 9,247 of CAYRDV010000129.1, read as the reverse complement.
TTTGCCTCCTGAAAGAGTGCTTACCAGAACACCAGAGCCAACATTACCTAAAGTTGCTTTTCCATCTATTAACTCATCAATATTAGATGCAGATAATACGGCATTGCTGTGTATAAATTCGCTCCCCGCTTCTGGTGCTAAACGGTTAAGATTATCAGCACTCTGGCATCCGAAAACAAGAGCGGAGGTCATTATACTGGCAACTACACTAGAAATTATCTTTTTCATCTAAAAAAATCTCCTTCAAAATTTTATCTCTTTATTTTTTATAGATAAGCCTTAAAAAATATTTCTTAAGTCCTGGTTATTATTAATTTAAAAATAGCGATAAATACCTATTTCCAGAAAGCATTTTAACTTTTTACTTAATTGAAAAAAAACTTCAATATGTGTAAACAGTTATGTAAACACCAAAGCTTTATGATTTAAACATGAAAGATTTAAAACATAAAATTATTTTTAAAGGAGTTATTACAATGAATAAAAAACAAAGAGTATTAAGCATATCTTTAGCAGTTATATTATCTGGATTAGTCGCTTGTACAACCCCCAATAATCCTGCTGGAAATCTTGGTAATAATACAACAGAACAAAAACAAAACCTTACATCAAATGTTCAGGCTAGTATCTCTTCACAAACAGCAAACGATTTAGCTTCTTATCATGAAGATGAAGCAATCTTTTCAGATAGTGAAAAACTGGCAAACCAGGAAAACGGATTTTCCACCAAAGGACTTAAAGATATATTAGGTGATAAATCAAAACCTGAGCCAGGCAGTTCTACTAACGGTGAGATAAATTCTCAGGTTAAAGCAGATATCAGTGCAAGGCTGGAAGCATCCGGGTCAATTACCAAAAATACTGATGGAACAGTTACTATTGATAAAGATAAATTAAAAGCTGAAGTTAAAACCTTTATTTCTGAGCATAAAACCGAAATTAAGGCTAGGATTGATAAAATAAAGGATAAATTAAAAGATAAAAAAGAAGTTGCCAAAGAAAAAGTGCAAAAATTAAAAAATAAAATAGCTGATATCAGAACCAGTAATGTTGTTGAAATAACAAATGCAGATGGAAGTATTACTAAAACAATTTCAGTTGAATTTAAAACAGAAAATATGGCCAAAGAAAATATTGTTTCCAAAACAACTAAAGATGGAAAAATATTAAGTATGGATCATACATTAAATATTACTGCAAAAGCTTTTACCCGTACTTCTTCAAGGATTATTACCTTTAATGCGGATGGTTCTAAAAAAATTGTGACTGAATCAACTACTACATTTAAAGATGGAAGAAAACGTGAAGTAAGTGAAACAAGAAATATTGATACCAATGGAAATGGCACAGGTACAGGGGTAATTACATTAACAACTGCTGATGGAAAAACCACTACCAAAAATCTTGAAACAAAAGTAAGTATTTCAGTATCAGGTGATGAAAAAGTTGCTACAACCTCAACTGATGGTAAAAATCAGGTTACTATTGATGAAGATGTAAATGGTAAAGCTACTGCAACTGTCAAGGAAGAAGGGAAGGAAGCCTCAACTTCTGAGATAGATTTACAGGCAAAAGCAGAAACTTCAGCTAGTGCGGACGTTGCTTCCAACTAAGGCATGTAGGGGCTTGATTAATCGCCTCTACAATGTTATTGATTCTTTCGTAGGGAACGGGCTTGACCGTTCCTTTTTTTATTTTTTTGCTGTAAAATCAATAGAACATGGCTCGTTATTATATACTTTCCCAACATAATTTAATTGGTAAGAAGCATCCTTTGCTCCAGAGAAATTGTAGGTAAGATCATAAAAGCAAAAACATCTTGTAGCTGTATCTGAAGTATCATCTGCTTTTAAGGTTACTTTAGTACCTTCAATAGTTGAGCTTAAATTAAATTTTGAGCTGCAAAAACCCTTATGACGTACCTGTACAGTTAAATTATCATCTTTAAAACTTGAAAATACAACATCTGCACATTTAGAGTCTGAATTTTCGGCACTGACTTTTAGAGCCGCATTTTCAGATGTTGAACAATTACTGATACTTGAATCTTTAAGAACCATTTTATTATTTTGAGGTTGGGATTGTGGTGCTGGATTCTGGCACCCTGAGAAAGATGAAAAGATTATACTTATCAGAGTAATCGAACTTATTGCTTTTATTAACATAATTGCTGCTTTCATTTATTTGTTATTTTATCTAAGGTATTTTACTATAGGTTAGATATAATCACGCATATATTTTGTAATCTCAGTTCCCTTGAGTCCGCCTGCCTGTTCTAATCCTTTTATTAAATTAAAAATTTCATTTTCCCTGTTCTGACTTAATTTAAATTTCGCTTCAATCTTCGCAATTTCTATTTTTATTCCCACAATCCCTTTAATTTTTGCTTCTAAAAAACTCATTTCATAGCTATTAAAATCAAAAGGAGCTGAAAATTTACTTTCATATTTTTTTAGCTGTTTTTTCAAAATTTCAATTATTTCATTTTGTTCAAAAATTATTTTTGCTTTACCGTGAATATGTACAGCTGTGTAATTCCAGGTAGGAACAGATAATTCGTTATACCATTGCGGAGAAATATAGCTATCAGGACCGTTAAAAATTACCAGAACCTGCTCGTTGTCCTGTAACTCCTGCCATTGCGAATTAGCTTTAGCCATATGACCCGTAAGGAAATAGTTTTTATCTTCAAATTCTTCAATTTCAAGAGGTATATGGTTTGCATTTATCTGACCATCACTAATATTAATCAGGGTTGCAAAGCTATTTTCTCTAATAAAGTTAATGATTTTATCTTTATCTGTTTCCTTAAAATGGTTAGGAATATACATAAATACCGCCTTTTATTTTCATGACATTGGTTATAAGGATAATCCAGTGAATAAATAAAATGAATAAACAGTGGAATGATTTTTTTTCCATAACAGTTTTAATGATTCAATTTGTTCAGGTAAAAAAGCTTTTGATGATTGTTGCCAAACATACCATAACAATAACTTATTTTCTGATAGCAGCATTTAAATGCCTCATTCACGTTTAAAGCTGAATAAGGATAAAAAGTATCATTATTTAAAATACTTTCAATTTCTAAAAAAATCTTCAGGCTATTGTCAAATTTCCTTTGGTTAAAAAAATAAATTGCTTTTATTTCCATTATTTGTACAGAATTAGGAAAAAAATGTAAAGCATACTCTAAATACTTATTAAAAATATCATTATCCAGATTAGAGATTGCTTTAAGATAATAAATAAAGGACAGATGAACCATCGGATAGTAATAAACCTGCCTGGCAGGTATTGAAGAGAGTATTTTTCCCATTGAGAAAATATAATTACTTAATTTTTCTGTTTCACCAAGCTTCAGAGATTCGATGATCGCATAAGATAAAACATTAATTTTGTCATATAAATCATCATTTTTGCTATTTAAAGCATCATCTAAAATCTTTAGATTCCGAAATTTTTTCTTTTCTTCTGCTTTTTCGGTATAACCATTATGAAATAATTTTATATTATCCAGTTTTTTAATAACTAATTCTGAGCCATCTTTATTTACCGGATACTCATGTAAAACCCCTCGAAACTCCTTTGTTCCATTATTGGGTAAAAGCTTCATGCCAAATATCTCTACAGGTTGTGGGGAATCATAAAAATTGATGCTTTTTATGGCATATACTGAATTATCTTTTAACTCACCCCTTCCTTTCAGTGTTAGCTGAAGGGAAGGGGCTGGGGGATGGGTTAATTCTTTAATAACATCAATAGATTCCGGAGCAAAAGTTTCATCGGCATCAATCATTAATACCCAGTCCATGCTTGCAAATGATAACAATTTATTCCTTGCTTCTGAGAAATCATTAGTCCAATTTGTCTGGAATATTTTTATGGGTGGTAGGGAACGGTCGCGACCGTTCCTTACAATCAAATCCCTACAAATATCCAATGTATTATCGGTTGAACCTGTATCAAGTACAATAATTTCATCAGCAATATCTTTTACGCTTTTAATTGCCTTAGAAATATTTTCCTGTTCATTTTTTGTAAGAATACAGACACTTAGAGACAAAAATTTAGCCCCAATTTATAATAATTTTTTATATAATCCGATAGTTTTTTCAGTAAGATTTTCCCATGAATACTTTTCTTTAATTTGTTGTAAGGCATTAGCTCTGATTTTTTCAATTTTAGCATTTTCTTTAAGTTCATCTAAGGCTAACTCAAGAGAAAGATTTTTTAAAAATTTGCCATTAATATCATCTTCGATTAGTTCTGCCAAACCACCTACTTTTGTGGATATTACTATACATCCTGAAGCCATTGCTTCAAGTGCCGAAATACTTATTGCTTCCATTTTTGAGGGGATTATACATATATCGGAAATGTAATAAAACGCATCTATTTCTTTATTTTCCATTTTACCTAATAAATAGATATTATCCAGATTATTTGTAGCTTTAATTTTTTTTATTTGTTCAAAATGTTCTCCATCACCAATAATAATATAAATTAAAGATGTTTTAGCTTTCTGGAAAAAATTAATATTTTTTTCAATAAAATCCAGAATCCCGTTTTTATCTGCTAACCGCCGTGTGGATAAAATTATCATTTGGTTTAGATAATTTATACCAAGATTTTCTAAGATCTTTTGCCTGTTTACTTTATTTCGGTTATCAGGATTGAATCTCTCTCTATTTACGCCATTTGGTATCATCAAAACATTTTTATGGTGTGTTTTTTGATATAGCTCAGTACTTGGGCAAATTATCAGAGTAAATTTTTTAAAAATCTGAGGAAGTACAAAATGTCTGAGAAAAAAATTATTGTACATTTTTAAATACGATGAACTATGATTAGTAAAAACCATCGGTTTCTCTGAAAGTATTTTTATTTTAAAAGCTTCAAATAAGGTATGGACATGGATTATATCAGGCTTTTCCAAAGCAACTATTTTATTAATTTTATTTAGGGGATAGGAAATAAATCTTTGCAGTTTACTTCCTTTATGACTTAACAGATATATTTTTCTTTTATATTCATCAGTATAAATTTTTTCTTTGCCATTTTTGTTTAAATAAATAATGACTACTTCATGCTCCCTGCTGACAAACTGGGTTAGGTTTTCAATATGTTGATAAATCCCACCAACAGTATAAAAAAAATCTGATGTTATATATACTATTTTCATTAACTCAATGATAAATATAAAAATATTTCTGTAAAATAAATAAAACCTTTATAATTTTTACAGGTTAATATAGTTATTATATTGGAAATTTTTTATTCAAAAATAAGTATGCTAGCAAAAGATATAAAAGATCAATTTTTAAATACATATTTCAAAGAAGAAGAAAATGTATATGTTACTGAGCTATACGACAAATGGCGAAAATATCCGCCAAAAGTTTTAAAAATCAGTTATACAAAAGATGAAGCTGTTAAAAATCATGAGGATATTTTGAAAGAGCTGGAAGCAAAAGTTCGGGTAAAACCAGAAAAGTAAAAGTGAAGGGGAAGTGAGGCCAGGATGGGTTTTACCCATCCTTAAGTGAGGCAACAAGGCAAGCCTTGTCTGTGAGGGGGAAGGAAGAATTTATTTTTCTTTTATCTTATTCACTTCCTCCTCACTAAGACAGCTTTAGCTGTCTGGCCTCACTGAACGAAGTGGCCTCACTTCTTTAAATAGTTGTGAATTGCCCGTAATGCCAGCAAATAACTATCAGCACCAAAACCTGAAATTTGCCCGATGGTAACGGGAGAAATATATGAGTGATGCCTGAACTCTTCTCTGGCAAAAACATTAGATAAATGGACTTCAATTACCGGACAACCCATCGCTTTGATTGCATCATGAATTGCAATACTGGTGTGAGTATATGCTGCTCCATTTAAAATAATCCCTTCAAAATTTTTTTCATTAGCCAGATGAAGCCAGTCAACAATCTGCCCTTCATGATTTGATTGTTTAAATGTTAGCTCAATATTTAGTTCCTGGGCTAATGCTTCCATTTTTTCTTCTATCTCATTTAGGGTAAGAGAACCATAAATATGTGGTTCTCTTTTTCCTAAAAGATTAAGATTAGGACCATTTATTACCAGAATTTTCATTTAAAAACGGTTAAAAAGCATTGCTGCATACATATCTGATGCAAGATGCCTATTTCCACTTTTATTGGCAAGTTCAAACTCCATCTGCCCAATTTCTTTATTATCAGGATCAATTGTTTCCAGTTCTTTTAAGTACTCTTTGGCTTTTTCCACATTATCCCTGCCAAGTTCCAATTTAGCAAGACTAAGGAATGATTCAGAATGGAATTCGTCAATTTCCAGAACCTTTTTATATAAAGATTCTGCTTTATCAATTTCTTTTTTATTCAGAGCAATACTTCCAAGATTATGCAGTGAATCTACTTCAAGCTCATCATTGGTAACTATTTCTTCAAATATTGCCTGAGCTTTATCCAATTCATTATTGAAAAGATAAGAACATCCAATACTGTATCTTGCGGCAATAATATCTGGTTTTTTAGAATAAATTACTTCATAAATTCCTAATAGTTTATTATTTAGCTTTACAAGATCTTCCTGTTCTGTCCTTTTTTGTAATCTGGCCATTCTGATTGATTCTAAAAGCTTATAAAGTCTTTCTTCGAGATTTTTATCCAAATAAGTTTTACTGAGATAATCAAGAAAATCATTTAGCTCATTATTACCTATTACATTCAGAAAATTTTTAACTGCATTTTCCATTAGATTTAATTCGCCAGTATCAATATATATCCTGGCTAATTCATAATAAAGATTTAAATTATTAGGCGATTCTTTTAATGCTCTTTTATAGTAAGTAATTGCATTCTGGTTCTCACCTTTTTCTCTATATGCTTTGGCAATAGAAGCAAGCGGCTTCCAGGTAACAGTTCCGATATCAATAGATGGATAAATATCTTTATCACGTAATTTTAATGCTTTTTGTTCATATTCTATTGCTTTATCAAAATTTCCTAAAACAAGTTCCAGATTACCATACAAAAACCAGTAATCAGGCCTGTCAGAAATATCATCTTTAAACTCCTCCGCTTTTTTCACGGCATCTTTGCTACGCTCTAAGTTGATAAGAGATTGGATTACATTTACCTGTGACATATGCAGCAAGTGGGAATATTCCTTTAAATTTTCTGATTTACAAAGCTCTACTACTTTATTTGATAACTCAAGTACTTTTTCATAATTATCTTCATCCTTATAGTTTTCAGAAAGATAATAATAATTTAGTGGGTTTTCAGGTTCTTCATTGACCATCATGTCAAGAATAGACCTGTTTCTTTCAATTTTATTTTTTTCTTTCATAATTTGCTGGCTATATCCATAGTGCATAATATCAATCCCTTTTAAATTTTCAGAAGTTAAAATTGATTTATCAGCATTAACAGGATATTCATGTATTGAACGGATATATTTAAGCCCTTTATTATTAGGAATAATTCTGACAACATAATGTTCAATCTGATCATTACTGGTTAGTTTGTCAAATAAATTTATGATTCTTGGAAGATAGACATTTGCAGATGAACATTTTATTAATGTTGGTTTTAGCCTTTCAACTGAATCTTCGGAAAGAGCTTCATCAGCATCAAGCATTAATATCCAGTCTTTTGTTGCATATTGCATTATTTCGTTTCTGGCAATCGCAAAATCCTGTTTCCATTCACTTTGAAAAACTTTTGCACCGGCTTTTTCGGCAAGTTCAACGGTTTTATCGGTTGAACCTGTATCCAGAACAATAATTTCATCGGCAACTTCTTTAACACTTCTGATTGCTCTTTCAATAGTTCTCTGTTCATTTCTGGCAAGTATACATACACTAAGGGTTGGTACATCTGAATATTTAAAATCGGAAATTAAATCATTCAGAACAGTAATATTTTCCGCTGTAAGACTTCCTGAAGATGTACTTACCAAATCAGGCTCAAGCGAATCTATTGCTTTTATACTTTCTTTTGCCCCAATATGGGTTGGATTGATAAACAAAGCTCTTTTAAAGAACCCTTTGGATAAGTTATAATTTCCCAATTTATAAAGAATAACTCCTATAAGGTTATTGTAATCATCATTTTGTGGATCTTTTTGCACACTTTTTATCAAATGCCCCATAGCCTCTTCAATATTACCTTTACTTAATAAAATACTGGCAATATAAAAATTAAGATTAGCATTGGTAGAATCCAGAGCATAAGCTTCTTTTAAAGTGTTTAATGACTCATCATATTTTCCCAGATTTAATGCCTTAAGGCCTTCCAGAATTTTTAGATTTAACTGATGATAAGTATCACGCTTTACAGGCTTATCTTTTAATTCTGTAAGTAATTCTTTTATTGTGTCGTTTAGTTTTACCCAGGTAAATTTATCAAGTATAGTTTTTGAAGCTAACTTAGAAAGCTCCTTATATCCAGATTCATCAAGAGCATAAGCTTCTCTCAACTTTACCCTTAAATCCATTACATCAATCTGAGCCCAGTACGGATAAGTTTTTGTTTCCAGTGTTTCTATCTCTTTTTCTGATTGATAGGTTACACCTGCTTTAATAAGGATAGAATTTTCAGCATTACAGTAATCCAAAGCGGAACCATAGCCTGTTACAATTGCTGGTGTTCCGCAGGCCATAGCTTCCAGTAAATCAAGACAATAAGATTCTGCACGGTAAGGATAAACAAAATAAGAGCATGATTTATAAATCTGAGCCAGTTGCTTTTCATCTTCAGGTAAATTTATCAAGACTAATTCCGGAGCATCTGGTGCACTTGAGAGATCTTTTATCCTTTTGTTATTTTCTTCACTAATATTATTGGAATCAGAAACAATTACCAGACAAACATCTTCATCTTTTACAAATTCATCCATGTAAGATTTTAGCAGGATATCAAACCCTGTTTCCCAGCCTAAACTACCTTTAAAGAGAAATTTTGTCTTCTTTTGGGTATTTAATTCAATGGGAGTGACATGTGGATTAAAATATAGTGAATCTACACCACTATTTATTACTTTAACTTTTTCATCAGGAATTGATGAATTTACCAGGCATGACTTGTTGTATTTACTGGAAACCCATATTTGATCTACATAATCGGAAAATGCTTCACTCCAGCTAGCAGGCAGTGAACCAAAGTCCCAGTTTTGCATTACAACCCAGTGTCCTTTTTCAGGTAACTGGAAATTGGGGCTTGAATTGTGACTTAAATGAAAATCTATATTA
>CAYRDV010000128.1:3382-14946 GCA_964422885.1 uncultured Candidatus Sericytochromatia bacterium | reverse complement strand
GCCCCTTCTAAGGTCGATAGATTTGTTAAAATTCCATAGACTGTATAATCCAAGAACGCAGGGTCTCCATCTGTTCTTAATCCATGCAGTTTACCAAATTCGACTAAACCATCTTTAATAGCCTTAATTATTGGTTTTGGATCATTATAGGGTTCTACACCAAAGCTAAAACTTGAAATCGCCTGACCTTTTTTTGAAACAGATGAACCATCTCCTTTTGCAAGTGCCTGACCAGTTGCTGGTTTATCAGGTTCACTTCCTTTTTCCGGTTCTGTCAAATTTTGGTTTTTAATTATATTTTTTGTTGTATCTATAGAAGAATTTGGATTTGAAACAGCAGCCTTAAGAACACACATAGACCTGATCACCTCGGATAAATAATTTTGTTACAAAGTTAATATAGCAAAAAACAAGGTTTTCTTTCTTAGCAAAAAAGTTAAATTTAACTATTAATTTGCATTAATTATTAGTAAAAATATGATTTCCAGAGGGAGCCCTGGAAAAATGTTTTTCACTTTAGGTCTCTTGTAATGCAATGGACTAAAGCACAAGGGACTGAAGCCCCTTGTTCAGGCATCGCCTGATTGTGAAATTAATTCTGTACTCAGAATCAGGGGCCCCAAATTGTGGGGAGTTAATTCTGTACTCAGAATCAGGGGCCCCACATTGTGGGGAGTTATTTTTCTATTTAACTTTAGCATTGCTTATAGCAGGAGTCTATTAACCAAATACTATTGTTTTCTTTGCTTTAATCAGGTATCATACTAGGGATAAAGATACGTTCTAATCAATTAAGTAGCAGATAATTAGCAGGGTACTCAGATAAAACAGGAAAAACCTGTGGAGGAAGTAAAAATGAAAAAAATAATTATTTTTTTGATAATATTACTTTCATTTTTTGTTTCAGGTTGCTCAAGAAAGCTTGAAATAGTCTGGAAATTTAAAACAGACGGTGCTGTTAATGCTTCACCAAAAGTTTATAATGGGCTTATATTTTTCGGTAGTGATGATTCATATCTTTATGCTTTAAACGAAGTAACCGGAGAAGAAATGTGGAAGTTTAAATCAGGAGGCCCAATTCACTATTCACCGGTAATTGATAATTCAGTTATTTACTTTGGCAGTGATGATAAATATTTATATGCTTTATTTTCCAGAACCGGGCAAAAAAAATGGAGATTCAGGACAGATGGTGGTATTAACTCAACACCAACAATTTATAAAGATACTATTCTTTTTGGCAGTGATGATCATAACCTTTATGCCTTGAATATTAATACAAGAGAAATAAAATGGAAGTTTAATACCGGAGATTGGGTTTCTTCAACACCTGCAATTGAAAAGGATATGGTTTTTTTTGGTAGTTATGACCATTATTTTTATGCTCTTAGTTTGAATACCGGGAAAGTAATCTGGAAATACAAAACACATGGTTTAATAAATTCAAATCCGGTTGTAAAAAATAATGTTGTCTATTTTGGCAGTAATGATCATAATCTTTATGCACTCGATATTATGACAGGTAAAAAGGTCTGGAAATTTTTAACCGGGGATGATATATCCAGCTCAGTTTTAGTTACAAAAGATAATATCTTTGTTAGCAGTATGGATAACAATGTTTATTCAGTCGATAGAAGTACTGGTAAAGAAGTTTGGCATTATCAGACTGGAGGACCACTGGTAGCAACACCCCTTTTACTGGAAAAGAATTTATATTTTGGCAGCCTTGATAATTCTTTTTATTCAATAGATTCAAGATCAGGTAGGTTTAAAAAATCATATGCTACCAGTGATGGCATATATTCAACTGCCAGTACAAGTAATGGAAATATTTATTTTGGCAGTAATGATACTTACTTATATGCAGTAAAATGATATAAAAATGATTTTTTTTATCTTTGAAAGGATTTTAATTTCTAATGTTAAACGCAAAAATTGCTTATTTTTTTCATCCAGTACATGACCTAAAAGAATCATTGCATTTTTTTAAAGATATAATGGGTTTTAGCTTAGTATACAGCAATTTTACTGATTTAACTCCAGAACAGGTTGTTACCGAAGAAATTGCCAAATTACAATGGTTGGAATTTGATGGTGGAAATATAACTTTACTTGTCCAACAGGTTCCTGGAATTCAGCCGTATGAAACTGGTATAGGATTCCAGGTAAATAATTGCGATGAAGCATTTGTTTTCTTTAAAAATAATGGCGTTGAAATAACCAGAGGAATCCAGGGTGGGTATGGAAAGTTAAGAACCTTTGAAATAAAAGATCCTACTGGCAGTGTTTTTACAATTTTTGGCGAATAAATTGTTTTACTCTTTTTTACGGATTTTCAGATCCTCAATCTGAGGTTTAATAATTTTTTCATAACAATCAGGGCAAATACCATGAGTGAAATTTGTATTTGAGTGTTTAGTGATATAACTATCAACTTCATGCCAGTAGTTTTTATCATCACGAATATTTTTACAATATGAGCAAATGGGTAAAAGTTGTTGTAACTGGTTTACATGAGAGAGAGCCAATTCCAATTCGGTAATCCGGTTTGTCAGACTATTCTGTAACTCAATTATTCGCTTTCCTACATTAACCCGGGCATTTAATTCTCCATTATTAAAAGGTTTTGTAATATAATCATCTGCCCCTGCTTCCAGAGCTTTAATAACATTATCCGTACCCTCTTTTGCCGTAAGAATAATTATATAAACAGATTTTTCTTTGCTAAAATCCCTTATTTTCCGGCAAAGTTCAATTCCTTCTATCCCTGGCATCATCCAATCCAGAATAACAATTGATATACTTTGTTCTTTTTGAAATAAATTCCAGGCCTGGGTTCCGTCCTCAGCCACCATCACCTCATTTCCAAATCTTTCCAGCAGTTTTTGTAATAAAATTCTGGTGCTGGAATCATCTTCCGCTATGAGAATTTTCATAATTTGTACCAGTTAAACCTATTTCTTTATTGCACTTTAATTGCAATTATCCGTGAATTTATGTAAATTAACAATGTACCTGATATCAATTTAAAATCAATTTAACGTCAATATTACTTATAATTTTTCTCAATAAAGATAAGGTTTTATGATATATTACAGATCAATTTATTACCCAATTACATAATGAAGGCGAAATTTGAAATGAATGATTCATTATTTTCCGAAAATGATCTCCACCAAATTAAAGAAAAAAGTATTTCCTCTGAAAAAGTGTTAAAACAGATTGATACATTTAAAAAGGGGTTTCCTTTTACCAGGTTGGACAGAGCATGTACCATTAACGATGGAATTACAGTTATAACTGAAAGTGAATTTACATTCTTTTGTGCTGCTCATAAAGAAGGGGAAAATTCTTCCCGGCTTTTAAAGTTTGTTCCGGCATCTGGTGCTGCTACAAGAATGTTCAAGATTTTACAGTCTTTTGATAATGACTTTGAGAATATCAGTAAAAAAGATATTTTTGAAAAAGTAAAAGAAGGAAAAACTGATTATCAGGAACTTTATAAATTTATTATTGGGCTGAGGGAATTTGCTTTTTTTGACAATTTAAAAAAGGTAATGGCAAAAAATAATTTTGATATTGAAGAACAGATTCAAACTGGTGAATATAAAAATATTATTAACTTTTTGCTTACTGAAAAAGGTCTGAATTATGCGAATCTTCCCAAAGGTTTATTAAAATTTCACAGATATGATGATAGTGTCCGTACTCCTTTTGAAGAACACCTGGTGGAAGGAGCGGTTTACACCAGTGATAATAATAAAAATGTGAAAATGCATTTTACAATTTCACCGGAACATGAAGTACTGGTAAAAACACATATTGAGAATGTCAAACTAAAATATGAAAAAGAATTTGGAGTAAATTATGAAATAACCTATTCGGTTCAAAAAAATTCGACAAATACAATTGCTGTTGATATTAATAATGAGCCTTTCAGAGATAAAAACGGTCGGCTGGTTTTTCGCCCTGCTGGTCATGGAGCTTTAATTGAAAATCTTAATGAGCTTGAAGGTGATATTATATTTATTAAAAATATAGATAATGTGGTTCCTGATAGGTTGAAGGAATTAACATACCTTTATAAAAAGCTTGTTTCTGGCTATTTGCTAAATATTCAGGAAAATATCTTTAAATATCTGAATATTATTGAAACAAAAGATCTAAATGAAATTCAAATAAGACAGATTTTTGATTTTATGAAAAATAATTTATATATACCTGAGCCTGAGAATTTTGAAGATTTAACCCCTTTAGAAAAAATTCATTTTGCTTTTAAAAAATTAAACAGGCCGATCAGAGTTTGCGGTATGGTAAAAAATACAGGTGAGCCCGGTGGTGGCCCGTTTTGGGTAAAGCATGATGATAATTCAGTATCACTGCAACTAGTTGAAACCTCACAAATAGATACACAAGAGCCTGAACAAAAAAATATTTTAATGTCATCAACCCATTTCAGCCCTGTCGATCTTGTATGTGGTGTTCGTGATTATAAAGGTAAGCCATTTGATTTAAGAAAATATGTTGATCCCAATACAGGTTTTATATCAATAAAATCAAAAGACGGACGGGATTTAAAAGCTCTTGAGCTTCCGGGATTATGGAATGGAGCGATGGCTGACTGGAATACAATATTTGTTGAGGTCCCATTAATAACCTTTAATCCGGTAAAAACAATTAATGACCTGCTGAGAAAAGAACACCAGCCATTGTAAGGACATGCCATGGCATGTCCTTACGAATATATTTTAAATTACCTTATTATTTTTTAAATCTTTAAATTCTTCTTTTGAATATTTAAGTATCGAGCAGATTATTTCTTCCGTATGCTCTCCATGTAATGGAGGGGCAAACCTAATAGATGGTTTTGTATCAGAAAATTTTACAGGTATTCCAGGCATTTTAACAGTTCCTGAAGGATACTCTATTTCTACCAGCATATCCCTATGCAAAACCTGTGGATCATTAAAAACCTGTTCCAGATTATTAATGGGGCCAACAGGTACTTCTACAGCTTCAAAAATCTTTATCCATTCATTCACATTTTTTGTTTTGAATACAGATTCCAGAATATTATTTAATTCCTGCCTGTTTGCTAATCTTTGAGAATTAGTGTTAAATTTATCATCATTAAAAAGTTCAGGCTTTTCAATTGCCTGACAAAAGTTTTTCCATAACTTATCATTTGTTACAGTAACAATAAAACTGCCATCTTTAGCCTTGTATGGCTGGTAAGGAACAATATTAGGATGTTGATTGCCAAACCTTTCCGGCAAATTTCCAGATACCAAATAATTACTACCTACATTTGCCAGCCACGAAACCTGGGCTTCCAGCAATGAAGTTTCTACAAATTGACCTTTACCTGTTCTTGCCCTGACAAAGAGGGCTGCCAGGATTGCCTGTGATGCCAGCATTGCTGTAGTAATATCGACAATTGGTACGCCAACCTTCATTGGTTCTTTATCTCCGGTAATGCTCATCAGGCCACCCATTCCCTGAATTATTACATCATAACCACCTTTATGGGCATAAGGGCCGGTACTGCCATAACCGCTTATGGAGCAATAAACAAGCTGCGGATTTATTTCTTTGACCTGAGCATACCCAAAACCTAATTTTTCCAAAGTACCCACTCTAAAGTTTTCGACCAGAATATCCGATTGCTCAATTAATTTTTTAAGGATTTCCTTTCCTGCTTCCGTTTTAAAATTTAGGGTAAGGCTTTTTTTATTTCTGTTCATTGAAAGATAATAAGCACTGTCACTTCTTCCACTTGCAAAAGGAGGACCCCAACTTCTGGTTTCATCAGGAATATCAGGATGCTCAATTTTAATTATTTCTGCCCCCAAATCACCCAGCATCATTGTACAATAGGGGCCAGATACTACCCTGCTTAAATCTAAAACTCTTATTCCTTCTAATGGCTGCATTTTTTTATCTTTCTAATTGAAAATACTTTTAGAATTATATTTTAAGCCAGTAAAGTTTATTATTGAAATATAATTTTCTATTTTTATAAAAATACTTTAAAATTAATAAATAGTTTTGTGAGGGAAATTTTATGAGATTAGCACGTCTGGCAATGTTTATTATGGGATTTATAATAGTTATTGCGATTACTAAAGGAGCTTTGGTTTTATTAATTCCTATTTTAGCAATAATGATACCAATTATTGCGATAGTCTCTTTTTCACCAATTGGAAAAGCTATTGCCCAATCTATTAATGGTGGGGTTATTAATAATTCAGGCATTTCAGTTAATGATTTTAATCAGTTAAAAGAAAAATATGAAAAACTGGAAGATGAAATGAATAAAATGAGAGAAGCAATGATTTTCCAGGATACAAAAAAAATTTCTGCTGCCAATTCAAATTCAGAAGAAAATAAAATTAAAGCTAATAACCAAATCAATCTGGAAAAAAACCTTTAAGTTAACTGGAACTTTTATCTTTTAAAATACGTCTATATTATATATATTGTTAAAGTCTTAATAAAAAATGAAAGGTAGATAAAATGAAAAAAGTTAATAAATTACTTGGGGGATTGATATTTTCAGTCTCTCTGGTGTTTTATTCATGTGCCGGTATCAATCCTTTACCGTCTCCATCTGCTTCTTCTTCAGCTCAACCTTCGGAATCTCCATCCTCATCACCAACCAATAACCCAAATAGCCAGTATCAATATGATTTTCCTTTAAAAGTTACTCAGGATGCTGAATGTAATTTGGGGAATAAAACTATTTATCAGGTTGAATCTGATGGTACCTTTTCTTATTTCCCAAATGATAATGAAGGGACTAAAGCTATTTCAAGGTTACTTACCACAGGAGAATTAACCAGTTTGAAAAATCTGTTGCAAGAAATTGATCTGGCTTCTTTAGCCGAAAAAGATAATAAACTACCATCAGGAAGCCCTACTACAGATGAATGCAGAACTATTGAAAACTATACTATGCGTGTAAATGATCGGGAAAAAACATTTGATCGTAATGCCCGTTTAGTTATTCATACCGAAGAATATACAAAAGCTTTGGATAAACTTGATAGTAAACTTGAGCAATTAAAAAACAGCAATAAACCAGCATATATTTATGATTTCCCTTTACGGGTAACAGGAAATAATGAATGTGCTGCGAATGCCATAAATAGAATTACCTATGAAATAAAACCTGACGGAACATTTTCTTATCTGGTTACTTCAGATGACCAGGAAAAATTACAGACAAAGCATTTAACTACAGGAGAATTAAAAATCTTAAAAAGCCTGATTGATGAAATTGATCTGGCAAAACTTGCTGAAGGTGATAAACAGGTTCCTCCTGGTACTCCACAGACAGAAGAGTGCAGAAGAATCGAAGTTTTTACTCTTTTAGTTAATGATGTAGAAAAAGGATTTGACCGGAATGGCAGACTACTAATTCATACACAACAGTATCTTGATTCTTTGGAAAAATTAAGAGATAAGCTTGATGATTTAAAGAAATAGATTGGAGGAGATTTTTAAAAACAATGTTTTTAAAAATCTCCTAAACCTCATTAGTCACAGATTCTTTTTTTTTTATTTTTTAAAATTAAGTAAACTAATTTAGGATTGAAAAATTAAAGGTGTGACAACATGGCAGTAAAAATAGGTGTAATAAATCAAAAGGGTGGTGTAGGCAAAACCACTATTTCTAATGCATTATCATTTGAAGCTTCGAAGGGCACAAATCTGGATACTTTACTTATCGATTTTGATCCTCAGGCAAGCCAGACGATTCTTTTAAACCTTAATCCCAGAGAATTTTTAAAAGAAAGTAAACATAATATAGCGAGGATTTTTCAAAAAAAAGAGGTTGAACCACTTGAGGTTCATGATACCCTCCACTTTATTCCTTCAAATCTTGAATTATCACAACAATCAGAAAATACAGTGGTTGGAAAAGATAAGATGCTTCAAAAATTTTTAAATAAAGTAGAAAAAAATTATGACATTATTTTTATTGACAGTAATCCTTCATTTAGCTCATTGATGACAAATGTTGTTTTGGCAAGTGATTATCTGGTTATTCCTATCGGCACTTCTGCTCTTGACGAAGCTGGCACACATGGTTTTTTTCAGATTATTGAAGATATAGCTGACATTTATGAAAAATATCCCGAAAAAATTTTTGTTCTCCCAACAAAGTATGATCGCCGTAGAAAAGATGATCGTGAGGTTTTATCAATTTTACAGAATGAGCTTTCAACATATATAAAAACTCTACCTAATCTAAAAAACTCTGAATTTAAAGTTTTGTCTACTATACCCGAAAGAGCTGTAGTAAAAGATGCTGCTGCCTCAAGAATGTTTTTAAAAGAATATATAGAAACATATGAAAAAACTCAGAGAGAATTGGCAATGATTTTTGAAGATATTATCAGACAAATTGTAAATGGAAATGGAGCAAAATAATGGTAAAAGTACAAAGAATTTCTGCATTTAGAACGGCAATAGAAAAAATTGAAGAGGCAAAAAATAAAAACTATTTTCAGGAAGTAATGATAAATGAAATTGATAATCCTTCCTTTCATGACAGGACTACTATTTCTGAAGCAGACATCTGGAACCTGGCAAATAATATTAAGCAGATCGGATTGATTAACCCGGTTATTCTTAGAAAAAAAGCAAATAACCGTTTTGAAAGAATTTCAGGTTTCCGCAGAATTGAAGCGGTAAAAAAACTTAACTGGCAAAAAATAAACTCAATTATCATTGAAGCTGATGAAAAAACCGCTTTATTAATAATGCTCTCGGAAAATATTCAGCGTGAAGATCTAAATCCCTATGATGAAGTTGTTTCATTGTTACAACTTATTTCAGTTAACCTTGATTTATCTGAAGAAGAAGTTAAATCTTTGCTTTACCGGATAAAAAATTATATTTCCGGTAATGTAAAAGAACTTTCAGCAAGTGAAAAAGAAATAAAAGAAGCTATTAACAATATTTTAGCAAAAACCGGTAAATATAATTTTCAGGGATTTATCAACAGGCTAAGGGTTCTAAATCTAAATCCAATTCTGATAGAAGCAATGAGGCTAAAAAAATTACCTTATTCTCATGCAGTTGAACTTAACAAAATTAAAGATGAAAAGATTTTGAAAAACCTTTTAAAAGAGGTTTTGGAAAACGGTATTTCTAAAGATGAACTGATAATAAAAATAAAATCATTGCGTGGCACGACAGTTAAAGCTAATCCCTTTACCACTCTGTCAAAAAAGCTAAGATATTTTCATAATATTTCAGCCGAAAAACAATATTTAGTTGAACAAAAAATTAGAGAAATCGAATTATTACTAGAGAGTTAATCTACCCGGGTAGATTAACTCTCAGAGGTAAAAAATTAATCTCCCAGGGAAACACCCAGATATCTTGCTGTCTGGATAGAATCACAATCAAGTGGTACTGAAGACATTCCTTTTATTACTTCGCTGATCGGTATAGTTTTTACCACCGGAGGATCAAGAGCGACCATCACATTAATCTGACCTTCAAGAAGGGTTTTTACGGCAGCTGCTCCAAATCTTAAACCTAAGAGTCTGTCAAATGATGAAGGTGAGCCTCCCCTTTGTAAATGCCCAAGAACCAAAGAACGGGTTTCTTTTCCTGTAATTCTGCCAACTTCTTTGGCAACATACTGGGCAATCCCACCAAGTGAAACTTCCCGACCTTTTTCTTCACCCTTGATAAAGAGTTGCCCACCTTTTGGTAAAGCCCCTTCAGCACAAACAACAATTGAGTAATGCCTTCCTGCCGCTTCTCTGGCATATATTTTTTCACAGACTTTTTCCATATCAAAGGGAATTTCCGGTATTAATATTACATGAGCAGAACCGGCAAGTCCTGAGTTTAGAGCCAGCCAACCAGCATAACGTCCCATTATTTCTACTACCATAACTCTTTCATGGGATTCGGCTGTAGAATGAAGTTTGTCAATGGCATCAGTTGCTGTAGTAACTGCTGTATCAAAACCGAAGGTCATAACAGTGCCAATCATATCATTATCAATCGTTTTTGGTACTCCTATAATCGGCATCCCTTTTTGAATAAATCTATGAGCTATCCGATGTGAACCATCACCACCGACACAGATTAAGGCATCAAAACCTTCTTTTTTAAAATTTTCCATCACTGTATCAGAAATATCTGTAAGTTCAACCCCATTTTCGGTTTCCACTGGAAAATTAAATGGGTCTCCTTTACTGGCAGTTCCAAGTATTGACCCACCAAGATGGGTTATTCCTCTTACTCTGTCTTTAGTTAGTTTGACAAGATATTTTGGGTCTATTAATCCCCGGTAGCCCTGTCTGATACCCCATACTTCCCAACCCTGGATCAGTCCGGCAAGAGTAGCAGCTCTGATTACAGCATTTAAACCAGGTGCATCTCCTCCACCTGTGTTAATGGCAATTTTTTTTATTTTTGATGGATCTATTGAATTTAATTCCATATTATTTTTGTTTGTTCCTTTTATTTAACTAAATATTCATAGCTAAAATAATATAAATATTATTTATAGAAAACCCGGGGTTCGCCTTTGAATATTCCCGTGAAGACATTTTATCTTATTTTTTCAAATAATAATTATACTATAGGAGGGCTAATTTAATAAGTATGAGTATAAATGATACTATTTAATTTAATTAGATAAAAGCCAATATTTATCGTATTTTTGTATTTATCCAGTGAAATTATAATTTCATTGCATGAAAAAAACGAAATGTCCGCTCGTCAACTTCTTCCGGTCTGACTTCATCCTCAATTATTAATTCCTTTAATCTTTTCAGGATAAAATTATTTTCATCAAGAGGATATTTAAGAATTTTGTTTAGCGAATAATGATTAAAATTTTGGGTCATTGAGACTTGCAAAATTTCCAGATGAAATCCGTCTTCTTCGCTGTACCTAAGGCGTGTGCGCTCTAATTTGTTTAAAAATATCAGTATATCTTTTGTAAGTTCTGCTGATTCACAGGGGAATAAGTAGGGGTTTAATTCCCAATGTTCCTTATCGCTGTAAAAATCAAGGTATGTGGAATAATCTTCTGTGCCAGGTATTGGTGTATATAACATCATTGAAGGGAATAAGTTTAATCTCCAGCCAAAAATCAGAGTTTTCAAAATCTGATCAATCGTTTGGTAAGGTAATCCCAGCATTATAAAGAAGCTCATATGCTGATAATCAGCTTCCTGTAATTTTTTTACCGCTTTGGTAATATGTCCAAGATGGGTAGATGGGCGATGAAATTTATCTTTATATAGTTCATATTCAGAAGATTCTAAAGGAACAAAAAGAGAGTTTTTAAGTACAAACTTTTTAAGTCTGCTAATAAAGTCATCATCTATCAGCGAAAATTCCAGACCATAGGAAAAATCAAGAGTAACAGAATCGGTATAACCATAATCTACCAAATAATCCATCAGCATAAACAGATTCTCTCTGCCAAATAAGAGATTGCTATCCCAAAATTTATAATTTGTATATCCCATAGAATAAAATTCCTGGAAATGTTTGATAATATTTTCTTTTTGATAATGAGTAAG
>CAYRDV010000128.1:0-3372 GCA_964422885.1 uncultured Candidatus Sericytochromatia bacterium | reverse complement strand
CAATCCTTCCTTCAAGATTTGGCACAACACAATAAGAACAGGTTCTGGGACAACCTTTTACTACACGCATTACAGCACTTTCTGTCTCACTGGTCAGCTCAATTAAAGGGCGATAGCCATCAGCCGTATAATATGGGCCAACATGAACCTCTACACCCAGTTTTTTTATTTCATCAGGGCATAAAGAAGGATACAACCCGCCAAAAGTTATTTTAATATCACCTAAAACTCCTTTGATTATCTCTACCAGTTCCTTTAAATGTTCATGTGGATAATGAAATGTGATTGTAGCTGTAATAAAAACTTCATCAATATCCCTGAGATTTTTAAGATAACCAATAAAATCATTCATTGGTTTGCCATAGACATACATCTCATTTTTATTTTGATAATCAGCTTTCTTTTTGGGATACCTGGCGTTATAAGAATCAAAATCATAAAAGTTAATTTTGTCACCATTACTAATCAGATAATTGGCAACACGTAGAATTCCAGTAGGAGTTACCTTCCAGCCATGTGCAAAATAATTTGTGTCAACAACGGGTGGATTAATCAATAAATACCTTTTATGCTCAGATTTTAACTTTTCATTAAAATAAAAACCTTCTTTATCCTGTTGTAATAGATTTAGCTTGGTTTCAGAAAACATATATGGGTGAATATGTTTAAAATACTCATGCTTTTCCCATTTTCTTTTGAAAATTGTAAAGTTTAAAGGTAACCGTGTTTCAGCAATATTTTCCAGATCCGAGTTATCGTGATAAATCGCTGTTTTATTACTTATTAGAGTTGAAAATCCTTTTCTTTCAGCTTTGAAGCAAAAATCAAAATCGGAAAAATAAAGGGAATTACCATATATGGTATCAAAGCCACCACATTTGGTTAAAACTTCCTTTTTGATCACCATACAATACCCTAAGACAAAAGGAGCATTAGTAAATTCAGTTTTTTTTGATGACTCAGCAAAAATATTAATTCTATTTAGCTGTAACTCAATATCCTGATTAGAGTTAAATTCAACATTAATATGAGGAATAATTTTATTATTACATTTTGGTGCAATAATACCTGCATCCTGATTCAGTTCAAAACCTTTAATAAGCTTTGCCAGCCAGTTTTTAGGGACAATAATGTCATTGTTTAAAACAGCAATCACATCTGACTTTGAGATTTCCAGACCTTTGTTTACACTGGCAGAAAAACCAATATTTTTATCTTTGGAAACTAAAATAATATTTTCATTATTCTGTTTAAGATTAGAAAGGAAATCTGTCAGTTCATGATCTGTTAAACCATTATCAACAATGATTAAGCGAAAGGGAATAAAAGTATTTTTTAAAACTGAATTAATACATTTTTTTGTAGAAATATAATTCCCGGATACTGGTAAAATAATATCTACAGGGATGTTTTCAGGGTTTATATTCACAAATTAATTTGCCTTTCAATATATTTTAATTAAAAACGTAAAAGGTCTTAATCCAGAAATTTTTTTAGTAAAATAGAAAAATAATTTCACAATCAGCCTTTGGCTGAACAAGTGGCTTAAGCCCCTTGTTGTGAAAAACATTCTTTTTACACTATAGTCTTGAAAATACCTTTCCTAATCTTGTAAAAGTACTTCCTTACTCTTTAAAATATAACATAAATCAAAAAAGTTTTATACTAGTAACGATATATTACTTAGAATCATCCTGATGTAGATATATATGATAATATATGCAAGGTTATTTTTAAATAAAATCAATTTTTTAATTTCCAAATTAATTTAAATTTAGGAAACCTTATTAAATATAGCTTTATCTAATAATTAATGAGCTATTTGTAAGTCTAATTATCATATTTTACCGGAGATACAAATGAACAAGGGAATAAAGATATCATTAAGCATTTATACTTCATTAGCATTGATTACAGCCTGTTCTCCCAATATTTCCAATAATTATCCCTTAAATAATGTTTCCACTAACTCAAATATTAAAACTAAGTATTCTATTAGAGGTACTGTAGAGTTTCCTTCTATAACTCACCCCCCGACCCCCTCTCTCCGTCATTCAATGCCGGAAAGAGGGGGAGAAAAGATAACATCCCCCTGGCCCCCTTCAAAGGGGGAGTTTCATCAAGTCCCCTCAATTCGACATGAAATGGAGAAGGGAGGGGATTTAGGGGTGGGTTATAAAACCAAAGCTACGCTTGGAGAAGTAGGAGACAGAGCAACCATTTCACTGATATATCCACCGGATTATGGAACAGTTTCGCTTCAGAATGTAACTATCGCAACAGGTCTGACAGATAATTCGGGAGTGTTTTCAATAAATCCAGGGGGAACATTTGACCCAAATCCTGGAGATATCTTTGTACTCGAAGGCATTAAGAGAATAGGCAGAGCAGGTAATGATGTTATTACTGTCAGTACATATATCAAGAGAAATGTTACTGATGATGGCTGGGATTCTATAACCACACCTGCTTTAAAGATAAACAGTAAAACTACTGCATTAACTATCATAGATTCCTATGATACTAGTTTAGCCTCATCAACATGTATAGGGACAATAAATTCAACAAGTGGGACAGTGGATGCAACGATAGGTACAGTGACAGATACGACAGTTAATAAAGTGGCTGGATATGTAACAGAGTTATTGACTCAGGATGTAGATCCTCTCAGGAATATTTCCTATAACTCATCATCTGGCAAGTATCATGTTAATACTGAAATAAATCATGCCAAAGTGTCATTGAATGCAGGGATAGACTGCCCTCATTGTACAATAAAAAATGATGATTTAAGTAACCAGGATTATTCCGGTCTTGATTTATCGAGTGCCAATTTTACTAATACTAGTCTCACAAATACTATCTTTAATGGTGGAGATTTAACCGGAGCAACACTGACAGGAGCAAACTTATCAGGAGCAACCTGGACAGATGGCAGTTATTGCCGCCTGGGTTCTGTTGGCTCATGTCTCCCTGTTCTTAGAGAATTTCACATCAATACTGAGACTAATGATTATCAGAACAACCCTTCAGTAGCAATGGATGACGATGGAGATTTTGTTATTGTATGGGCAAGTAATAACCAAACTGGTGATACTAATTATGGAATATTTGGGCAGAGATATAAATCTGATGGCTCTACCAATGGAACTGAGTTCCACATCAATACTTATACTAATAATAGTCAGAACAACCCTTCAGTAGCAATGGATAATGATGGGGATTTTATCGTTACATGGCAAAGTTTTAACCAAACTGGTGATAATTTAGATGGGATATTTGGACAGAGATATAAATCTGATGGCTCTACCAATGGAACTGAGTTCCACATCAATACTTATACTAATAATAGTCAGAACAACCCTTCAGTAG
>CAYRDV010000127.1:0-14950 GCA_964422885.1 uncultured Candidatus Sericytochromatia bacterium | reverse complement strand
AAATAGTCAATGGTAAAGGTATGCTTGTTAACCAGGCTGCAAGGTCCTTTAAGTTATGGACAGGCGAAAGATTTCCGGTAGAAGAAGCGGAAAAGTTACTATTTTAAAGGGGAAAACTAAATCTTAACCTAAAGTTAATAAAATTTAATACAAGTTTGCAGCCGGATTTTCTATAAGTAATAATAAGTTAAAAAATTGTAAGGGGGTTCTAAATAAATGAGCGATATCAGTTTCAGGGTACAAGTAAATCCTGATGTTGTACAGAAATACAAGGACGAAAAAATTGAAAGACTTGTAACTAAGTTCGGATTGGATAAGAAAGAACTCGCTGGTAATGGTATTGATATTAAAGAAGCTAATCTTCAGTTAAGTACTTTCCAGAAATTATCCGGAAATACTGGGGTTATTACTACTGCAACACTGGTTAAATTTGATGATGGTACAGAGACTCCAGCTGAAAAAGTAGCAAATGATCTTAAAAAGATATTGCCTGGTTCAATGAATGTTACTGCACCTAAGACAAAAGATCCTGGTGAAGTTATTTTTGTTCAGTCAAAAACCGGAGATACTGCTAACCAGGCATTTACAATGGTTGGTGGTGCTGATATGAATCATGACAGCAAGCTTGATGTTAATAATGAAATCAGAGAAAATGATTTGGTTAAAACTACTCAGGATGCAGTTCTCTTAGGTGGCGATGAGCTGATGGCAACACCAGACAGAGCAATTAATTTCTTCCTTGCCAAAAAAGGTGTTAATGTTAACGAAATAAGTATCACAAGTAAACAGGCAAACCCTTTAAATCCTAAATTAGGTAATTTACTTGAGATTGAAACACCTAAAAAATAATCAGTAAGATTTACAAAAACAAAAAAGATCGGGAATTCCCCGGTCTTTTTTGTTTGAGCTAAAAATTAATCAGTACTTTAAAATTTTCATCTTCTTTTTTGGCATATCTTTTGTTTTATATATTTTTAAGCATTATTGATTAATAGATAAAAAAATAGCCAGCTGTTAGGCTGGCGTACAGATTTTTTTTGTTGATTATAATTTAAAATTAAATTCAAAACTTAAACCATTACTATGTTTATTATGATTATTGTGATGGTTATTATTATGATGTGGCTGGTGTGGGTAGTTAGGGTGATGAGGCTGCTGATGCGGATAGTTAGGGTAATGCGGTTGATGTGGGTAACCAGGATGCCCCGGATAATACGGAGGTTGTGTCGGATAGCCGGGATAATTTGGTTGAGGGTGATTAACTACATGATTACTAACTACATAACTGGTTTCTCTGTTTTCTCTGTTAAATGAAGCTTCTTCACTATTATAACTATTGTTGTCCCATGAATTACGATCATCTAAATAACCATTAAAGTTCCGGTCATAATTTTCAACATATCTTCTTAATTCATATTTTGATACATTACCATCATTATTTACATCTGCTTTGCGAAACAACTGTTCCTGAGAGTGACGGGTCACTGTTATTACATCCTGCGAATAACCGTGATTAACTGTCCTGACATCTACAGAACCTTCATCATTATAACTATTATAGTAATTTCTTAATTCGATATTTCCATTATGATTTTTATCATATCGGGAAAAAATATTATTTACAACTGAATCAACTGATTTCATAAACTTACCTTCAATTCTTATTAAACTTATCTTAATCTAATCATAACATTAAAATAATATTATGTAAAGAAATATTTGAAGGTGAGCTTTAAGATGATTGTATCAGTATTACCCCTTCCGGATTCCCATAAAAATCAATCTGCCTTTCTTCACCAGAATTAAATCCGAATAGTGACTTAAGGTTCATATCATAATAAAAAGAGGGGCTTGGCATATCGATCCAACCCAAAATAGATTTTGGATCAACACGTACCGGAGGGGTAAGCATATGTGCCTGACCATTGGAAGATACAATAAATGTTCCTGTTCCTTTGAGAGTAACAAATCCTCCCAGTATTGATTCCTGTAATTCAAGCGTTGGTTCAAAAGCCAGAAGATTATGAACACCAAGGGTTATACTTTGTTTATCAATCATTACAGAAGTAACATCCCTTTTGTTATCAGCAAGAATCAGTTTTCCTTTACCGGAAACAAGAGCATAGTCAAAAGAAAATAACGGAGAATTGAAGGCTTCCTGTAAAAACATATCAATCAGGTTATTTCCCAGATCTGAAAAGGACATATTGCCATAATAAGCGATCATTGCACCTTTACGGAAAAAAAGCTTATCTTTTAGTTCAATTGAAAAACTAAAGCGGTTAATGTTATCGCTTGCAGGCAGATTTGAGTAGTTATACAACATTTACTTTACTCCTATTTAAATAATTCTTTTCTTTCACTTGGTTGAATAAAAACAGTTCCTGTTCCGGTGAATTTAACCTGATAACTTTCGCCAGAAGCTTGTCCGATTAAGTTTTTCCAGCCAACATCGAGGTGAAATTCTCTGGTAAGATTTCCCTTATAACCAATAAAGGCATTAGGATCAATAAATAAAGGTGTATTTGGTTCTACCTCAAGGCTTATCAGGTTACCATGTGAAATAATAGCGATATTACCAGTCCCTTCAACAGTGGTTGTAAAAAATCCTTGTCCGGCAACCATTCCCTGAGCTCCGCCCCAGGCAGTATTTGTTGTTAATGTATTATCATAAGCCAGTAAACTGCTGCTTTCAATAAATAATTTCTCACTATTCATCTTAATGTGCATTATTTCTTTTGCCAGATCAGCAAAAAAAACTGTTCCTGAGCCCTTGGCAACCATCAGGCTAAATTCTTCATTAGAAACTTTTCTTTTTAATGCGCCAAAAATCCCTTCATTTGCTAGAATTGATTTTTCAAACTTAACTTTACCAGTATAGGCAACCATTGCACCAGCTTTTGCCATCACCTTTTCTTCGTTTATCAAGACTTCCAGAAGCCTGTCATTTGCAAGTTTAAATTCAGACATTTTTTCTCCTTTATTTATTCAGACCTTTAATAATTTCTGTTAGTAAATCAATCCCAAAACCGATATTTTTTACTTTAATTCTTTCATTGTTTCCATGAGGAGTATCAGCAATATCGGCATCAATTTTATATGCTTCAAATCCATAAACCGAAATTCCCAAAGCCCTAAAAAGAGAACTATCTGTGGAACTTGTAAAAATTGTTGGTATAACTTTTGTTCCTGGTTTTATTTTATTGATTACTGATTTTAAAACTCTGATATATTCAGTATCAGGAGAAGAATATTTAGCACTATAATATTCTTCTACCTTGATTTTTACAGTATTATCATTGATTACTTTTTTTAGTTCTTTTAGGAAATCTTCTTTTTCTATTCCTGGAATCAGACGGCAATCTAAGTTAAGAATCGCTTCATTGGGAATAATATTTATTTTATCACTACCTTTTAATCCTGTTATTGAAATTGTATTTCTTAAAAAAGCATTCAATCCAGGTTCTTTTGCCAGTTCATTTAAAAATACTTTATTTTTAAGAGAAGTTTCCATATCTTTTTCAAAACCTGGAAGCTTTGTTATATCTCCCTTATAACGAAGTTTTAAACTCTCACCAAGACTTGGTACAACATTAAAATCAATATTACGACTGTAATCAAGAATTCTGTTTGCTGCTTTAATCGCTCTGTTTACTGACGAATCTTCATTAGGTACAGAACCATGCCCCGGTCTGCCTGTAAATGTAAGAGTAAGCCATAATGGAGACTTTTCCCCAATTCCAACATTGGCATATAAAATGTTTCCCTTTTTGTCTTCTGATATTGATTCACCTTCATCAATCAAAAACTCAGCATTTTTAACCAGCTCCGGTTTTTTACTGATAATCCATTTTGAACCAATCGAGCTTACTTCTTCATCCGCTACAGCCAGGAGAATTAAATCCCTTTTGAGAGGAAATTTATTTCGTTTCAGATTAATCATAGTCATTAAATCAACTATGCCTTTTCCTTTTATATCAATTGTCCCTCTGCCATATAATTCTCCATTCACGATTTTTCCGGAAAAAGGCGGTACAGACCAGTATTTGGGATCTGCTGGGACAACATCCATGTGGTGAAGCATAACCAAAGGTTTTTTAGAACCATCTCCTCTTAAAACAGCATAAAGATTTGCCCGGTTATTACCAAGATCAAAAATTTTATTTTCTATTCCTTCTTTATCCAGTATTTTTTTGAGAAACTTCGCTGTATTCATTTCGTTTCCGGGAGGATTGGTCGTATTAATTCTTAAGTACTGTTGTAAATAGGTAATCGCTTCGTTGGAAATATTCGCTTTCTCTGCATAACCGGAAACAGGAATTATCATCGATAGAGCAAAACAAATTAATGAATCCCTTACTTTTTTATTCAAGATAATTTCCTCATATTTTAGGTAATTTATATTTAAAAAAGGCTTTCCAGCGGGAGCCTTAGAGAAATGCTTCTCACTTTAAACAAGGGGCCTTGGTCCCTTGAGTAATGCAATGGACTAAAGCCTGAGTGAAAAATTCTTTTTCTATTTAACTATATTAACAGTAATTTATCCTATTCCAAAAAGAAGTGCAAGTGTTTTTAATGGAATTATTAAAATTTATGAAGCTATAAAATCATTGCAAATACTAGATTCTGGAAATTATCAGTCTATTTTAGATATTGTATGTTATACACTAAATTGCTATAATACAACTGTTTTTAAGGAGGTGATAAAAATGGATTTAACTAATATAATTAAAATGTTTACGGGATTAAGTACCTTAGTTCCACTAACAAATAACGAAATTTCTGAAAATACTTCATATTCAGAATAATTTAAGTCAGGCATTTTACAACGGCGTAATGCCATCTATTTCTTTATCATAATTTAAATCAAAATTTTTTCATTTCACTTTTCACGAATTTTCTCTATTAACAGCATCAATTGAAAAAGCTGGTAAACAGACAGACCAGTATTCAGCCTCTTCAGAAAAAGGATTGGAATAACGTACTCTTGCTCCACTTTTAATTAAAATGGATTCTCCTGCTGTTAACTCAATTTTTTCTCCGTCTACCTCAATAAGCTTTTTGCCTTTTATCATCATGGTAATTTCATCAAACAGAGGATTTTGAAATGGCTCACTCCATTCTGCCGGAGCAATCATATGAGCAATACTAAAATTTTCATGACCTGTAGATGCCCGTCCATAATGCTCTTCTATTAATTTATTATCAATTGTTGGTACAACAAAAGGCTTATCCTGCTTAAAATAGTTCTTCATTCTTAGAAAACTCCTGATTTTATAATAATCTGAAATATTTGTATTTTAACAGGGAGCCTACCCTGTCGGGATTTATTTTGTAATTGCAATTTGATAAAATTTTTATAAATAAGAAGTTTAAATTTATTTTTAATTAGCTTAAGCCACTCAATGCTGCTCATATCAGACCTCTCATCGTATTGCAAAAACCCACTACTCTGGTGATAGATCAATCCCCATAGTTCTTAAATTTTGTAATCCAATGGGAGTACCTGTTCATAATACTTTCAGCTATAACCATCGTATTGCAATTCTTTTTTTTTTGCAATAAGAATAAATCAGCCGGGATGAAGTTATAGATAGGGATTTTAGGTTGTTAATAATAAGATTTAGTGGCAAGTTATTTTATATCCCAAACTACAGGCTTTTTTATTTAATAGAGTGGTTTTATCAGGTTCGGGTTCATTAATCCTTACATAAAAATTCCCTAACTCTGCATAAAGTCTTCCATCATTGGGAAAATCATTTATCTGTTGTTCATATATAGAAATCATTTCCTTATTTTTTTGTTGAGTTATATATATTGTTGAAATTTCAAGTAAACATTCATAATAGTATTCTTTAAGATAACCCGGATTATTTGCAATTTCTGGATTTTTTAAATCAGTATTAAATTGGTTTATTGATAATAATAAAAGCTTTATAGCTTCTTGAGTATTTTTATTTTGTTCATATACTTCCCCTAATTGTAAATTAACATAAGCACTATTTGGTTCAAAAGTTTTATATTTTTTATAATAAATTATTGCATTATCATAATCGCCTTTTTCCTTATACACTTCTCCAAGATCAAAGTAAGCCTGTTTGTTTTGTGGCTCTAAAAAAATTATTTTTTGAATTAAAGGTATTGCATCATCATATTTTCTTAATCTGTACCAGTAAATATTAGATAAACGTTCTAATGCATAAATATTGTTGGGTTCAATGTTTAAAGATTTTACAAAATATTCAATAGCTTTATCCCAAATACCCTGAACATCATAAATATATCCTAAATTATCTAAAACATAAGTATAATTGGCATCTATTTCTAAACTCTGCTCATAATAATAAGTAGCTTTATCAAAATTTTTTTGTTTTATATAAATATCACCAAGAGTTGTATAAAAATCTAAATAATCAGGATTAAATTTTATTCCTTCTTCTAAAATTTCAATAGCTTTTTGCAAATCATTTTGCTTAAGGTATATGTCTTTAAGATGAGAATAAGAGTATGGGTGATTTTGATAAAGTGGTCGAGCTTTTTTAAAAGTAGTAATTGCTTTATCATTTTTACCCAACTCTTCATATACAATGCCAAGATTAATATGGGCAGCATAATTGTTAGGTTCCATACTTATTGCTTTAATATAGTATTTTTCTGCTGTTAAATAATCTTTTTTCGCTAAAAAAATATTCCCGATATTATAATTAATTCCAGAACTATCAGAAGAAATTTCTTTTGATTTTTGATAATATTTCAAAGCTTCATCAAATAATTTTTTACCTTGAAAAACTGTGCCTAAAAGAAAGTAAAATTCTGAATTGTTTTTATCCAATTCAATAGATTTTTTTAATACTTTTATTGCTTCATCAAATTTTTCCTGTTCATAATAAACTTTACCTATCCAATAGTATACTATTGGGCTATTAGGGCTAAGCTCCATTGCTTTTTTATAATTTATCAATGCGTTTTCAAAATCTTCATCATCATGATAATCAGTTGCAATATTAAAATATGGTTGACTGCATGATGTTTTGTCACCTAATTTACATGCCCTCTTATAATAAGAAAGAGCTTTTTCAATATCATTCTGTTTATAATAATAAAACCAAGCTAAATTAGTAATTGCAATGACAAGGTTTGGGTTAACTTCCAAAGCTTTTTTATAATATTCGGTGGCTTTTTCATAATCACCTTTTTTGCCATAATAAACACCTATATTATTGTAAGGATCAGAAAATTTAGGGTCTAGTGAAATCGCCTTATTATAAAGATTAAGTGCATTTTCAAAGTCATTTTTAGTTAAATAAACATTTCCTAATTTACTATAAGCTTTTGCAAACTTTGGATTTAATTTTATTGATTTATTTAAATTTTCAGCAGCTTTTTCTAAATTATTCTTCTCAAGATAACTAACTCCCTTGTTAAAATAGTCTAAATAATCTTCTGTTTTAGAAAATCCTGGGCGATGTATTAAAAATATGGAAATACTTATTAAAACAACTTTAGATACAAATTTATTTTTTAAAGGCATTTTTTCTGTTAGAAATACTTAATATTCACTTATATTATATCTTTTATCTAAAGCATTTAAATTATAATTAACTGCATCTACAATATCCGGTTTTAGTTTTGTTTCTAATTCTGTTGGATAAAATGAATACATAATAATAAATTCCTGTGCAGTTCTGCTTGCTATAATATATCTTTCGGTAAAAGTTCCAACTACTGTT
The DNA here is from genome assembly GCA_964422885.1 of uncultured Candidatus Sericytochromatia bacterium. GTDB lineage: Bacteria > Cyanobacteriota > Sericytochromatia > UBA7694 > JACMQJ01 > CAYRDV01. The sequence goes on along the minus strand of CAYRDV010000127.1, from coordinate 7,220 downwards.
TCATATACTTTTACATTATCTATATTAGGGGTTGTATTAAGTGCAAGTGATAAATAATCAGGATTTAAAGTTAATGCCTTTATTCCGGTTATACGACTATCATCCAGAAAATCGGAAATATCAAATGATGAGTTGATATTGTAACCTATAGATTGACCTGATTGTATTATATATACTGCTTTATGTCTGGAAAACATATCGTATTTTATGCTATAAAGGTCATAACCATTATAGTTTTCTGTTTCTACTATTGGTAAGGTTTGAGAAACAAAACTTGGTAAGTTATATTTAAATGTTGCTAATATTTGTTGTGTACTTTGTCCTAAGCTTCTTCTATATACATCTCTTGAAATAATATAATAGTTAAAGGCATCACCCGAAGGAGCTTTTTTAGTTAAATCACCATCAAAGTTAATAGTAGGATTAGTTCCAACTCCTAAAGTAGAAGAAGAAAATATTAAAATTGTAGTAATAAATGAAACCGATAAAGTAATTAATCTGTTAAACATATTTTTTAGCTAATTTTGACACACTAAATCTATTCAAGAAGAAAATCATTAAAATTTGAATTAAGACCAGCTATTATGAAATTAGTTAAATCTGATTCTATTTCTTTAGGGTAAAAAGCATCAAGGACTAATGCTTCATAATTATTATCTTCTGCAAAACAATATCGTTCAATAAAAGTGCCATGATCCTGCTCATAAAAATTTACTGTAACACTACCTGGTATTATCAAATTACTTTGTAAATAACTATTATTATTAGTTAATCCTTTCATTTGAGTAATTGTTGAAGAAGTTTCTATTGCAACACTTTTTTTTAAGTTACCAATTTTACTTATTAAACAATATCCAACAATAATATCTTGTTGATTGAGTATATAAATACCTACTAAATTTTGTCTTTCCTTTTCAATAAATCGTATAATGTTATAATTTTGCTTTACAATAATATGTGGTTTGTAGTAATTAATATCATCATTTAAAATACTTTTAACTTGGTTCAGATTCCTATTGAAAATACCTAATACAAGATCTCCTGTAGCAACTTCAAGTTTTAATAAGCTTGGATCACCAATAACTCTTTCGTCTGAAGTAAATGTATTAATTGGATATGTTATAGTAGGATAACTTTGGCTATTGGCTGAAGTAACTAGACATAAGATTATAGGTAAAGCTAAAATTATTTTTTTTAACATATTCTCTCCAATTCTATTCATATACTTATGGATTTGGCTTAATACAAGTTACATCCCATGCACTATTTAATTCCCCATCCTTTGTAACTTGAGGTTGCCTTTTCAAACGAAACTTTATTTCATGAACATTACTTCCCGTTCCAATTTTTATAGTTAAATCCTGATTTTCGGGTTTAACCTGTACTCCCATTGCTGCAACCCATATATCAGTCCAAGGATCATAATTAGGATTAATAGCTTCAATTCTAATATCATCAATTATTTTATTGCCATTTTTATCTTTCAAATTTCTTTGAAATTGATCCGAAACATTTTGAAGAAGGGCAGCAGTATGCGGCGCATAGTCTGAAGGTTTAGTATTATCTTGTCTACTCGTAATTTTACTTTTTAAACCATTACCAGCATATATTCTTGAAGAACCTTTGTCCTGTTTTCTAAAATCATCATTTTGCTTCCAGTTTTGTGAGCCTGTTCCAGAGTAATTTAAAGAAGCATCATCAACACTTGATTCAACAGAAACAGCATCACTGCTGAAAAAACCATCAGAAGAATAATCTTGTTCTAGTTTAACTCGATTATTTCCAGCTTTATTATTCTTTGCAGTAGGAACAAATGAGAAAGTTAAATAAGGATCAGGTGCAGTATGGTCAAAATCCATTACCGCATTTGATTGGAAAAAACCTATCTCCCCATTAGGACCTTTTGACTCACAATTTCCTTTAAATCTTGGAGCAAACTTATCATATGGATCTCCACCACAACCAGCAGCATTTGTACATGTCTCTCCAGTTATAATCATACGAGTTCCCTGAATCGGTATATGCACATCATTCGCAGCAAGGGGATTATAAATTTTTATTTTTTTCAAAATGCTGAATTTGAGTTTTTATTTGTTCAATTATTAATGAATCTGAACAATCATGAATATCTAAACTAAGGATAGTGTTATTGTCAAAAGTAAAAGATAAACCTTCATAAATAACTTCTATTGTAAAAAAATCACCAAATAAATCTTGACTATCATCTCTATAAAATGTAAGCTTTTTTTCTTTTATAATGTTAATTAAGCTTTTTTCTGTTAGTGAAAACAACAAATAATCCCAAATATATATGTTATTTTGATCACAGTCATTTTCTATTGAAATAACAATTAATCCATATTTATCTCTAAAAAGAAGAGACAAACTACCATTTTTATAATCATAATATTTTCTTCCATCTTTATAATCAAGATTTAATATTCCTTCTTCCTTAAGAATACTATTTGCTTCATTAAAACTCATTCCAAAATTAAGATTTCCAAATCCCTTTTTCGGAATAACATTTATTATTTCTTCCATTTTTACCCCTGATTACAAAATTACTCAATTTTTTAAGGAGATAATACTGGATTTCCTGCTATTGGTATATGTACATTATTTGCTGCAATAGGGTTATAGGTAGCTGGCTTTGCAGGGTCAAATATATTACTTTTAAATAAATTCCCCAAATCATCTTGATATTTACGGTTATTAATAACTACAGCAATCCAACCAGAACCAGCATTTGAAGTACCATCTTTAGGACGAGATAAATCAGGCCCATGTATTCTAAGTTTTTTAGCTTTCCCATCAACACTATCTATCCATTCATATTCAAATCCATCCTGTACTTTACCTGGTTTTGGGGTTAATTTTCTTCTTGTTGCTCCAGCAGGAACTTTTGAAACAATTTCTTCTATAGTTTTACCTTTAATTCCAGTAAAATTTCCAACTGTTTGCGAAGTTCCTAATAATGAGTCCAGAGTATTGCTGGAAGGAATCAATGTATTTCCTGATTGATATGAAAGCCATGAACATTTACCGGAAGTACAAAGCCTATTAGCAGCAATTTTAAGCTCATTCACTTTTTGTTTTAGTTGATTATTTACATAATCTAATTTTTTTTGTATATTTTTACTTACTTCTTTAATAAAAGGGGGATTTTTATTCGTTGCAGCATTCCGCAAAGACTCCAAAGTAGCTCGCTCTGCTTGAACCTGTGCTATAACAGCATCATCTATTGCATCAGCAGCTTTAATAGCACTTCTAAATGCTGCTAAGTTTGCTGCTGTCTTTATTGCTGCCCCTCCAGCAAGTGCCATTGTATCTATGTTTACTATATCGTGCAACAATTCCTTAGAACGATTAACCCTTTCTTCTTTTTGTGTTGGATTAAGGTCTTTCCAACCAGGCTTTGATTTTGCTATTGCTGTTGCGATTTTATCGGTTCCATGTGTCTTTATAAAGTTATTCATTGCTACATGAGCTTGTGCTGCTAATTGTAATGTTGCCTGTGGAACAGGATTAGATATTTTTTTGTCTATTATATCTACGATGGGTTTTGCATATTTTTTATAAGTTTCTGTTTGAGTAAGATAATTCACTGCTGTTTTAACATGACCAGCTCCAATATGAATGGCACCGCCTACTTGCTGTTTAACAGCTACATATAATGCAAGCTTATCATCATCAAAAGCATCTTTTGTAGTAAATGTCATATTACTACTATCATTAAAACTTTGTGTAAAAAAGGCATTTCCCCCATCCTCTGCAAGCTTTGTTAAATCAAGCTCAAAAGTTGTAGGGCTTAATAACTCACTTTCAAATAAAGATTGAAAAGAACTATCGGAAAACTCTCCTGATCTTTGTATCTGAGCTACTATTAGATTATTTATACTATCTTCAAAAACTTGCTGAGATTTAATTATTGCCGTATTTAATTTATTCTGATGATAGTCAATTTGTCTGGAAAGAAATTTAACAACTTGGGAAGATTTATTAAGAATTTCGATATCACTAAAATTTTCAGTATTGGTAACAGGTTGAATATCAGTTAGGAGACCAGAAAAGTAATCATTGGTTAAATCAATAAGAAGCTTATTTTCATCAGCCAAAACACTAATTGCTTGTGTTATTTCAAAAGTATTTCCTGAAGAAAGAAGCGAAGAAAAGTCAAAATCTAAATCCCATACTAAATCTTTATAACCTTGCAAATCAGAAGGTTTATTTGGGTCATCAACACTATAATTTGGATTTTGAGTTAAATTATTAGCTTTATCTCTTAAAGTATTTTTATATTTAGTTAAACCATTAGTAACATCTAGTTTTATATTATTTAATTCATTAATTGCATTTTGTTTTTCAGTTTGCACATCTGTTTTTTTCGCTATTTCGATACTAGCATCCTGACTATTGGCTAATTTTTCATTTATTCGTGCATCCAGACTATCAATTTTAGCCTGAAATATATTTACTTCATTTACTTTTTCAACTAATTCATCAAGGCTTGCACCAATATTTAAAGAACTAAAACTTTGTATATTCAATCCTGAGCTTTTTAAATTATTGGCAGGAATGGATTCATTACAAGGAAAAGTATCATCATCAAATGAGGTTTGTGTTGAAGGTGCTGGAGGAGGAGTAGGTTGAACGATAGGTTGGCAACTAGCAGGAGTTCCAGTAAGAGCTTGACCAGCAGGACAATCTCTGCCACAGGTAAATGGAACTGTTAATTCGAGATTTTTAGTACTATCAAACTGATCTCCGAGATAAAAACCAACATTTTGGCTTCCATTACAAGTATTTGCATTAGGATTTATAACTGGAAAAGAAAATACCAACTTATCCCGTGGTACTCCTCTTATAAGTTTAACTGTGCCACTTATTGCTCCAGATATTGCATTATAAGTAATAGTGCTAAATCGTGCATTTATTGTTGGATTAAAGGAACAATCAAAGTTTGCTGGTACAGTAAATGTTGTTTGATCTCCTGAATTTCTTAAGGCTGCAATATTATTGATTGTCACATTTGAAAATTTGTATATATATATACCATTTTCAAGATGTTCAAATCTAATTAATGGAATATTTGATGTTGAACTATTTAAAGGTGTATTTACAGTCATTGAAAATGAAATCTTGGCAACAGGGTTGGAAGAAGTAAAAGGAAAACCAGAGCGTCCTCCACCAACAAGATTAGGATTAGTAAAATAAAGAGGGCGATATAAAGGGCCTGTACTTTCAACATAAGATATTGCAATAGATGTTGGTAGCTTACATTGATAACTTGAAAGTACTTTAAAGTTATCAGATTTATTGTTATCAGAATTAGTATTTGTACCAGGAGGGATACATCCTACCAGTAATACCATGAATGCTAGTACAAGATTAAATATTTTTACTCTGTATTTCATAATGTTTTTATCCTGTTTCATAAATTGCAATTTCCTATTGAACCTGTTGCACAGGTCATTGTTCCAAATATATTGCCATTTACCCATATAGCATTATCTGCAACTGCCAGTGAGAAATCGGAGTTAGTAATTGTTGCACCTGTAAAATTAGTTCCAGTAAATGTTGAATTAGCAAAGTTTACATTATCTATCAAAGCTGCTGAAAAACTTGAACCAGTAATTGTTGCATTTAGAAGATTCCCACCAGTAAAAACTGCATAAGAAAAGTTTCCATTTGATAAGTTATAGCCACTCATATCTTTTGCATAAAATAATGCATTTATAAAATTACTTCCTGAAAAATTAAGGTTACTCAAATCTGCAAATTCTAAATTTGCGTAAGAAAAATCTGTTGAATAACTAAGTATTGTCGTACTGGAAAATGTTGCATAGCTTAAGTCAGTTTCATTAAATGCAGTACCACTAAGATTAGCTCCTGAAAAATTAGCATCAACTAAAATAGCATTACTAAAAATAGTATTGGTTAAATCAGTTACTGTTGCTCCATTATTAGTAAAAATAGCTCCTGTTAAGTCTTTATTGGAAAAATCAAGTCCTGCTAAGTTTAAACCAGAAAAGCTTACTCCAATCAGTTTTGCATCTTTCAGGTTTTCAGGAGGTAATGCTGTGATATTTGCTCCTGTCAAATCAGCAAATGAAATATCAGCATCTGTTAAATTAACTGTATTTAAAACAGTTCCTGAAAACTTTGTACTTTGTAAAGGAGTTGTACTAAAGTCAGTATTTGTTATTGTAGCATTGGAAAAATCAGCTCCATTGAAAATAGCATTTGAGATTATAGGGTTATTTATTGTAGCTCCTGTAAAATTAGCCAGACTCAGATCAGCATTGGTTAGATTAGTGGTAGAAGTAATAGTAGTATTTGCTAAATTAGCACCAACCAGAGAAACACCACTCAAATCTATATTACTAAGGTCTTTATCCGATAAATCAGCAAAACTAAGGCTTTTATTTTTTAAATCAATTTTAGAAATATCTACTCCAGATAAAATACAATACGAACAATCTCTGGTCTGGGATAATTTTCTCAAATCATAGCTGTAGTCAATTGCATATTTACTATTTGAGTACTTTATCAGAGAAAAAGCATCTCTTCCTGATGTTATTATTTTGCTAACCAGTCCTGACACTGTTGTAATTGTTTGAGCAGTTACAGAACCAACAGCAGAGGGAACACTTGAGCCAGTTGAAACATCTATTGTTCCAATTGTACTGGCAACAGTTACTGAAGGTACATTTTTATCCTGAATAAATGCCAGAGCTGTTGTTGTGGTATTAATTAAAAGAGTCGGAGTAGTCATACTATTCCAACCAGTTCCCGTCCATTTAAGATAAGTCCTTATTGTCATTATATGAGTTTCACTACTTCCTAACCTCTTTGTTGCTTCAAGTATATAAATACTATTTGTAACAGGAGTAAAGCCTGGGTTTATCACAAATGTTCCATCAGGTTCAGTTAACCCTGTTGCTACGGTTACATTTGCATTTGCACCTGCATCTGGTGGATAAATCAAAGAGACTGTCGCATTCTGTGCTATATCGCCAAGCATTGCTTGGAGTGAGAAGTGAGGAGGAAGTGAGGCAACACGGCTCTGCCTTGTTTGTGAGGAGGAAGTAAGAGAAGAGAAATCCCTTTTGAAAGAGGAAATGTTCCTTTTTTCTCTGGTAGCAGTAAAGCCAGGTGATAAAATATAGTTTTCATTACTCCCTCTCTTTTGTTCAAGAGAGGGTCGGGGAGAGTAAGTA
>CAYRDV010000126.1:0-14965 GCA_964422885.1 uncultured Candidatus Sericytochromatia bacterium | reverse complement strand
TTGAATTTAAGCTAGATCAGGGAAATAAGTTAAAAATGAAATGGAGAGGTCTAAATCCAATGAATCATGAAAGAATTCAAATTTATACCAGCCAGGATTTAAAACCTTCACCTAAACCAGAATTACTGTAAACAAGGGGTTGAACAAGGGACTTAAGCCCCTTGTTTATATTCATATACTGAAATTTACTTACCCACTTTAAGAGTGGGTTTTTTACTTTTTAGGAGTTCTGATGAAACTTGATATTTTGTATAGAACCTGTAGTAGGGTAAATACCTTTACTGGTCACCCAAGGTTTATAAATGTGCCAAAAAGCGAAGTGATAATAAGGTGTCTTAATTCTCTTTTAAATTCATGTAGTTTTGCTCAATCATATGATATAAGCATTACAGTTCTAGACGATAATTCTGATGAAGAAACAATTCTCGCTTTATATAAGCTTTTAAAAAAATATTCAAATATTTCTTCCAAAATTTTAAATATTGAAGGAACCGGGAATGGAGCATCTTTAAAAGCAAATTTTGAATATGCCAGAAAAAATTGCCAAGAGCTAATTTATTTTTGTGAAGATGATTATTTGCATGATTCATCTGCTATTAAAGAAATGCTTGATACCTATTATGAGATAATAAAATATACTGAAAACGGTTTACTGATCATTCATCCTTGTGATTACCCGGATCGTTACCGTGAACCATATGATTCGCTTATTTTACCAGGTTCAAAGAGACACTGGAGAACAGTAATGCATACAACAGGAACAATTTTGCTGCCAATTCAGGTTCTTGAAAATTACTGTGATAATTTTATTGCTTTAGCCAATTATGGAATTGATCCTAAAATTTCAGAAGATAATACCATAAATATGGTTTATCGAAAGATCATGTGTATTTCCCCTATACCTTCATTAACTGTTCATTTGCAGTATAAAAGTACATTGTCACCTTTTATCGATTGGCAGAAATGGTGGGACAAAAATAAAGTATATTAAAACAAAAAAGGAGCACTAAGCTCCTTTTTTGTTAAAAATTTATTATTTACTGGCAATATATCTCAGTAAATCAACTACCCTGTTTGAATAGCCCCATTCATTATCATACCAGGAAACTACTTTAAAGAACCTTTTTTCACCTTTCAGATTATTCTGAAGAGTTGCCAGAGAATCATATATTGATGACCTCTGATCATGGATAAAATCAGTGGAAACGACTTCTTCATTGGCATACCCAAGCAAACCTTTTAGATAAGTTTCTGAAGCCTTTTTAAAAAGGGAATCAATTTCTTCGATTGAAGTATCTCTTGATGCGGTAAAGGTCAAATCAACGACTGATACTGTAGGAGTTGGCACTCTAAATGACATTCCGGTAAGTTTTCCCTTGGTTTGTGGAAGTACTTCTCCTACTGCTTTAGCAGCTCCGGTTGATGAAGGTATAATATTAATTGCCGCAGCCCTACCACCTCTCCAATCTTTTTTTGAAGGTCCATCAACAGTTTTCTGAGTAGCTGTATATGAATGAATTGTGGTCATCAGACCTGTTTCAATTCCAACTCCTTCTTTTAAAAGAACATGTACTATTGGAGCAAGGCAGTTGGTAGTGCATGAGGCATTTGAAATGATATGATGTTTTGAAGAATCATATTCCCCTTCATTTACACCCATAACAATTGTTTTAACTTCACCTTTTGCTGGAGCTGATATTATTACCTTTTTTGCTCCTGCATCAAGATGCCCTTTTGCTTTTTCTGATTCAGTAAAAAGCCCTGTTGATTCAATAACATAATCAACTCCCAGCTCTTTCCAGGGAAGTTGTGAGGGATCTTTCGTTGCCATTACACATTTTACTTCATGACCATTTACAACAAGAATATCATCTGCTTCAACTGAAGGGCTGCTTTTTTTAGTTTCCAGACTGCCCTGAAACTTTCCCTGAACTGAATCATATTTTAACTGATAGGCAAAATAGTCGGCATCTGTCGAAACATCTACAACTGCAACTACATCTAACTCTTTTCCAAGATGGCCTTGTTCAGCTAAAGCTGTAAAAACAAGCCTACCGATTCTTCCAAATCCATTAATCGCTACTTTAATCATACTTACCTCTCTTTTTAAACTAGGATGTCCAATTAGTTTTGTGTGTATGCAATACGCTACAGAAATATCATAGAGTCTTGATTAATCAAGACCTTGCATTAAACCCTCTTTTTGGACAAACCCTAAATATCTTGGTTTATTTTTTCCCTTTGAATAATACCATAAAGTCTTCGTAAACGGTGATTAATTCCTGATTTTGTAATTGGTTTGGGAAATAAATCACAAAGCTCTCTTAGATTTTTATCCGGGTTCTCAATTCTAATCATGGCAACTTCTTTTAAACTTTCCGGCAACTCGTTAAACGGACCATTTTGCCTATACCATTCAATCGCATCAATATGCTTAACTGATGATTCTATTGTTTTTTCAAGATTTGCCGTTTCATAATTTACCTGTCTGGTAACCTTATTTCGAAGCTCCTTTTCAATTCTCATACTTTCAATGTCTAGTAATAGTTTATTTGCCCCGATAATTGCCAAAAAGTGAATTATATCATCACTTTTTTTTAAATAAAGGACATAGTTACCTGAGTCTCCCCCTTTTTTGTAATACTTGGGCTCAAGTCCTTCCTCTTTTAATAAAGTTTTTAGTTTTTCTATATTATCGAGAAAAGAGCTACAAAACTCCAGATGATAGTTTTTTGCTGGATCGGATAAATATCCTGAACATAAAAAAGCGACTTTTAGCCAGTTAAAACGACAACACTTTTTATGTGGTATTTCTTCAAGTTTTTTTGAGTTTTTTAAAACAAAAGAACTCTCTATAATAAACCGATATATTTCTCTACCGGTGGAGGTATTATATTTTTCTCTTGTATATTCTATTTTTACCCTTTTTAGAATTTGGTTTACAAATTTTGCCAGATATACTTCTTCAACTTTTATTTCAACTTTATTATTATCTCCAAGACTGTAGCTTTTGAATGAAAGAAAGCAGAATAAATTAGTTTTCCAGCAACAATCCTTATGTATAGCATCATATTTTTCAATTGTTAATAGATTTTCCTTGATTAGGGAGGAATATGACCGCATTAACTTTTACCTTAAAACTTTTTATTATAGTTATATATTAATTGAAAAATGGCTAATCAAAATAGTATTATTAAAAGAGTATTTTATCTAATTAAGCTTAAATTAAACCATCAATCCGGAGATAAAATTATGGATAATTTAAATCATCTTTTAATGGCAGAAGATGACATTATTAAAGAAATAATTTATTCATTATCTTTCTGTACCCGTGATGATTTACTAATTGAACAATTTTACCTGATTATTGATCGGGTTTGTTTTTTATTACAAAAACTTCATCCTAATATTATGTGTTATACCGGCTGTAACCTTTGTTGTAAAGAAAATGGAAATCCTGAGTTAAATGATAGTGAATGGAGATTATTAAAATCGGCTCTGGAAAACCTTTCTTTTGAAACAATAGAAGTGATTAGAGAAAAGGTAACCACACAACCCTTACAAACTCATGAATGTCCTCTTTTAGTAGAAGGAAAGTGTACCGTATATGCCTTTAGGCCATTCAAATGTAGAACCAATGGTTATTTTTTTCAGGATACAAAAAAAGAGAGTAATTTTATTTCATTTAGCCCAGCAACCTGTTCAACAGAGTTACCACGCTGGAATAAGGAGGTAGATTTTAATGATAAAAGATATCAGTCTATACCAGTTCAAAGTAGTTTTCTTAAAATTTTACAGGCTTTAAGCAATAACAAAAAACAAAGTTCACTGCATTCTTATTTAAAGGGATTTTTTGGATAAAATACTTTTGAACTTATTAATTTATACAAATAAAACGGTTTTTACACCTTGCATAAAAACTATGCTAAAATACCACAGTTAAGGCATGTAAACGTATTTTAATTAGTGGAGAAAGTTAGGAATATGAGTAAAAAATCCAATAAGCAGACTGATAATGAAAAATCTAATCATCAACCTGAAGTCGAAAAAATTACTGATGTTGAAACTGTAATAGAGCAGCACAATGTATTTGAAGAAGAAAAATTTCCACCTATCTCAGCAACAGTAAATCTTACCCCAGCTGATGAGGTAAATGTTACTATAGAAAATATTTCTGAACCGGAAAAAATTGTGGAATTTAATCCTGAACAAAAGACTGAAGCAGCAAATGTAATTCCTGTTAACATTGAAAGTGTTAAAACTTCTAAACCTGTTGCAGGAGTGATACATGAATTAGCTCTGCAATCAAAATCAGAGAGCCCAAATGAAAGTAAAAAAGATACTACCAAAATCCAGATTGTTGATCTCGCTAAAAAAACTGAATCTAATTCTGGTAAAAAGAGAGGTATTAAATCTTTTGAACAAAATCTTGATAAAGCATTTGATTCTCTGATATATTTGGGAAGTGGCTTAATTGCAGTAACAAGTGTGACATCAAAAGCCCTGGCCAATTTGGGAAACCAGTTAATTAAAAAATAATTAATGAGGTAGGTGTCTAAAAAGAGGGCTTGATTAATCAAGCTCCTACGTATAATCAAGATTGTAGGGATTTGATTGATCAAATCCAAGACTTTTTAGACAGCTCCTCTTGAAAAATGAGGGTTATTAATGCATAAAATATTGTCTGTTTTATTAATTATTTTTTCCTGTTTTATTATTAGTTTTACCCCTGCTAAAGCGGCAGATAAAATACCTGACAGCCAGACAGTTGTAGTTGAGGGAGAAGCGGCAATTTTAGGTTCAGATGGAGTGGCCGCTGATGCTGCTGTTGCCTCTGCCAAAAGAACAGCTGTTGAGCAGGTTACTGGTGTATATATACTTTCAGAAACAAAAGTAAAAAACTTTCAGACTCTTTCTGACGAGATTTATACTAAATCTGAAGGTTATGTTAGTGAGTATGAGATTGTCGAAAAACAAAAAAGAAAAGATACAGTATGGGTAAAAATAAAAGCAAAAGTTAGCCTTGAGCCACTGGTAGATAGTTTAAAAAAACTTGGCCTTTTGAGAAAATGGACAATTGCTGTTGTTATTGGCTCTACATCTTCAAGTGATAAAAGTAATTCAGAATTTTCAGATTCAGCAGTAACCGCATTAAATGAAATCATTCTGGAAAGTGGTTTTCGGGTTGTAGATCAGGATGTAATGGCCAGTCTTGAAAAACCGGAAGTTTTTACTCAGATTCTTGCAGGAAATTATCTTGCTGCTTCAAAAATATTAAAAGATAATGGTGTCGATATTTTGATTGCCGGAAAAGCATTTAGCGAAGAAGTTGCAGGTAATAATTTTGATGCTTACGGGGTTAATGTTTATCTTAGTTCTTCAAAAGGCAGGCTGGAGGGTAAGCTTGTACGTGCAGATACAGGAGAACTTCTTGCTACTAAAACTTTTGAAGGAGTTGGCCTTGGTTCAGGAAAGGATACAAGGTCTCAGGCTCTGAAAAACAGTGGTGTTGAGGCCGGGAAATATTTTGTAAATCAGATTATGAAATTACCAGCTGCAACTTCAAATTATATCCAGTTAACTGTTAAAGGTCTTTCATTTTCCAGAGCAAAGGAATTTATTGAAACCCTTAAAAGTGTAAGAGGTGTACGAAAAGTTATTAACCGTGGTTTTAGAAACAAAGAAGCATTATATGAAGTTGAAGCTGAAGGGGATGTTAACCTCCTTGCTGATAACATGGCAGAAAATAAAAAGCTTACCCAAACTTTTAAATTTGATATTACAACTGTCAGTTCAGGCAAAATAGAAGCTTCAGGAAATTAATAATTAATTAAATCTTTCTGTAACTAAGATCACTCTCTTGCTGGAATCTTAAAAATGGTTTAAACTTTATATAAGTAATGTTAATCATAAAGTATAAATATAAGGAGAAAAATATGGTTGAAAGTTTATTTAAAAAGGCCCTTTTATTCCAGGCTGAAATTGTTTCACTGGCATCTGAAAAAGTTCAGGAAGTAGCAAATCAATATGTAGAAAAAGGAACTTTACATGATGCAGATGCAAAAAAATTCGTTTCTGAAGTTAGAGAAAAATTAACTTCTACAGAAAAAGAGCTTGAAGAAAAACTTGGGAAGTTTTCTAAAATGTTCACCGATTTAGGTTTACCAGGTAAACAGGCTTCATCTGGAGCTGTTGATAATCTTGAATCAGAAATCGAAAAACTGGAAAAAAAGTTAGAAGAATTAAAAATTAAAAAAGAAATGGCTGCCAAAAAAGAAAGCGCTAAAGCTTAACTCACCCGGAACAAGGGACTTAAGCCCCTTGCTCACTCCCCTCTCTCCATCATTCCATGCTGCATAGAGGGGACTTTAAGAGTTTTAATATTATAAATATGAAAAAACCAGGCAGATTGTCTGCCTATTTTTTTTTATCTATAGAGGATACCCCATGTTTGAACCTTTTAAAGTTCGTATACCAGCCACAACAGCTAATCTTGGCCCCGGATTTGATATAATCGGAGCAGCCTTAAATCACTATAACTATATTTCTGTAAAACATTCTGATACAGATAAAATAGTTATTTTTGGCAATGAAAACAAAAATATTATTACCAGTAAAGATAACCTGATTTATAAATCAATGTTACAGGTATTTAAAAAGCTGGATGTTGAAATTCCAACACTTGAATTAAATATCGAAGTTAATATTCCTTTGAGCAGAGGCCTTGGCAGTAGTTCTTCAGCTATTGTGGGAGGAATTTTTGCGGCAAATAAAATATGTGATAACCGCTTATCTTTAACTGAGCTTGTTGGTCTAGCCAATGAAATTGAAGGGCATCCGGATAATATTGCGCCTTGTCTTTTGGGAGGGATTGTAATATCACTAGCAGAAAATAATAAAGTTTATACACAGACTATTAAAACAGAAATCCCATTGAAGTTTATTGTCGTTATACCTGAATTTGAGCTATCAACCGAAAAAGCCAGGAAAATTTTACCGGAAAAAGTACCTTTTAAAGATGCAGTTTTTAATGCCAGTCATTTGGCCTTTTTAATAAATAGCTTGATTACAGGAGATATAAATTTATTGAAAATTTCTTTACAGGACAGGCTTCATGAACAGTACAGAGGTCAATTGATCAGTGGTTTTTATGATGTAACGAATATTGCCGTTAAAAATGGGGCAATTGGGTCAGTGCTTAGCGGTGCCGGACCTACAATACTTGCATTGGCAATAGAAAATGAAGAAAGGATTGCAAACTCTATGCAGGAAACATTTTTAAATCATGGGATAAATTCCAGTATTAAAATTTTACAACTAGATAATCAGGGAACTGTTCTTATAACCCATCCCCCTAACCCCCTTCCCCGTTCGGTATCAAGATTGTTAGTTCGGGATGACCTTCGGCCGCCCTTGATCTAACGTCCAATGGAAGGGGGAAAAGGAAGTCTGAATCACGGATAAGACGGATTAACAGATAAACACGGATGAAGAACGGTTTACTGGTTTCTTTCTTTATTGACCATGCTGGTAAACCGTTACCAATAATAGCTTTCAATAAGCTGGAAATGCTAAAACTAATGAAATTAATTTAAGCTTTTGAATAAAATATCGAACTCATTACCTATGGTTTGAGTATTTCCATCTTTGGTCAATGTCTTAAACTCCCTTCCTTTGGCAAAGGAAGGGCTGGGGATGGATTTGAGAAAAGTAAGCGTTTTACAAATTTTAAAATTTATATTGAAATAATTTATTTAAAGTGTTATACTTAATATTAAGTTAACCTAAGATTAAATAGTGGTTAATGTAAATATAACCTGAGAGGCAAATTGGTAATGTTAAAAAAAATTCTGTTAGTTTCCGCCTTTTGTTCATTTTTTAATTTTGGCTGTTCTGCCGATATTAATGTTAAAAGTATGCCTGATTTATATTCTCAGGATGTTATAGCTGCTGATGAAAGCTCCAGAATTACTGAAGTTACCCCTGAATTAACCAGTGATGCAATTCAAAACAGAACCCATATCGTAATTGATGTAAGAGAAAAAAATGAATATGATGCTGTTCATATTAAAGGCGTAAGTCTTTTACCTCTTTCTATACTTTCTCAGGGAATCAGCAAGCTTGATAAAAATCAAAAATATATTACTGTTTGCCATTCTGGAAAACGTAGTGCCAAAGCTGCTGAAGAAATGGAAAAAGCTGGCCTGCTGGTAGTTTCTATGAAGGGCGGCATGGTTAGCTGGGAAGCAAAAGGTTTACCAGTAGTAAAACCTGGGCAGGTACAGAGCCAAAGTCTTAGAAAACCTCAGTTAAAACGTTAATATTTACCCTGACTAACTGTAGGAGAAGAGGTTGAGGCATTTATGGGGTATGATGAAGTATTTGGATTAGGCTGAAACGGATTATTATTGCCATAATCATAGCCATACCCATAACTTCTCTGCCTTGCCCACCGAGCTTCTGATACATTATTAAGACCACCTTCTGTAATTGGTTCTGAATTAGATCCCTGATCATTAGATATTGTTGAGATTTCAATTGAAACTACTTTATTTTCGGTTCCTCTGGTTCTTACGTAAGTAATACTACGTCCATCAGGTGAATAGCCTGGGAATGATTCTGTTAAATTTTCATCAAATGCCCTGGTAACAAGTTTCCCAAATCCTTCATTACTTAAATCCATATCAATCATCCATATTTTCTGTAGATCCGCCAATTTTTCCGCAAGCCTGTGCTGATATTTTCGGGAATAAACTATTTTTTGGGAATCAGGTGACCAGAAAGGAGTATATGCTCCCTTATTAGTGGTGGTCTCATGAGTATACTGAGTTTGTTTGCCTGACTCAACATTAAGAATCCAGATATTTCTAAAAGCATTTGGTTTATCATTATCCAAATCACTGCTATATGCAATAGATTTACCATCTGGTGACCAGTCAGGCTGAAAATCATTTCCTGAGGTATTTGTAATCTGTTTTAAATCATGACCGTTTATATGGGTTCTCCATAAATGATATTTATCACCATGATTAGAAGATATATTGCCTGAATCTGAGGTTGTTCTGTCAGAAGAAAAAACCAGATATAAATTTCCCTCTTTTCCTACTGGAGACCAGGCAGGATCAATATTAAACGATTTATCATTTGTAATATTTGTTTCATTACCAACCGGATCTTTTAGGATAATCTGGCTTGTACCATCACCAGGATAAGAAACATAGGCAACATACCGGCCATCGGGTGATATGGTTGGAGTTCTGCCCCAGCCTATTTCCTTTGTATTAGTTGCGCCTCTAACTGAAGACACTTTGATAAGTTCAGAGTCGGAATTATTACTGCCTGTATTTGGTAAATCAACATAAGCCATACTTTCACCCTGAATAAGAATCTGTTTCGTAATTCCTGGTAAATTAATATTATCTGTTCTGTCAAAAATAGAAACTCTTATAGTATCCGGCCCACCTGTGAACGGAGCATAATATATGGCAGTAGCGCCTACCCCATTATTTGCTATAACCTGTCCTCTGTCAGCAACATATCTGTATTCCAGTTGATGATTATATACGTTGTTTACTAAAACTCTGGATTGTACTTTATCAGCAATTTTGATATCTGATGCTGCAATCTGAAAATCAATTAGAAAGTTATTATTTACTGTACAACTAGCTAAAAATAAAGCAGAAAGTAATAAAAAAAATTTCTTAATAAAAGACTTTTTTGATCTATAGGGCATAATAGAACTCCTGTAAAAAGTTGTTTTTTTATTATAGCTTATCCTATAGGGTTAAATACCAATTTATTTGAGAATATATTTTCAAATTCTTTTTTGGTATAATGTTAAACCTTAACTATATTTTTTACAATTAAATTTAATCTTAAAGGTAAATAACAAAAAAATGATAAAAGTTGAAAAATATATAAATATAAAAGTTGTTTTAGCTGGATTAGTTTCTGTTTTTAGTGGTGCAATAATCAATATTTCACCCGCCCATGCAGCAAATTTTGCTCATCCTCTTGATCCTTTGACTTCACAGGAAATATCCTCAGCTGTTAATGTTTTAAGAGCAAATGGCAAGGTTAAAAAAGATACATTATTCCCTATTATTGTTCTAAAAGAACCATCAAAACAGGAGATTAGTAAATTTAAGCCAGGAGATAATATTAACCGTAAAGCCTTTGTTGTTTTGATGCACCAAAAGGATAATCAGATTATTGAAGCAGTTGTAAATATAAAAAATAAAAAAATTGAAACTGTAAAAAATATTGTTGAAGGCCAGCCTGCAATTCTTGCTCAGGAAACTGTTTGGGTTCCAGATGCTGTTCGGGCGGACAAAAGATGGCAGCAAGCGATGCTGAAGCGTGGAATTAAAGATTTTAAAAAGGTTCATGTCGAGCCATGGGGAATGGGTTATCGTTTTGATGGTGATCCTAAGGATGAAAAAATCAGATTAACCAGGGCCTTATCGTCATACAGAGGTGATTCTGAAAACCCTTATTCAAGGCCAGTTGAAGGAGTTATCGCTCTTGTTGATTTAAATAATAAAAAAATTATTGAGATTAAAGATACCGGGGTGATTACTGTTGCAAAAGGAACAAATGATTATTCTGAAAAAGCTGTAGGAAAATTAAGAACAGCACCAAATCCCTTAAAAATAGTTCAGCCAAAAGGAGCAGGTTTTAAAGTTAATGGAAATGAAGTAGTTTGGCAAAAATGGCATTTTCGTTTTGCGATGCATCCCAGGGAAGGTTTGGTTCTTTATACTGTTAAATATAATGATAATGGAAAATTGAGATCTATTATGCATAAGGCTTCATTATCGGAAATGGTGGTTCCATATGGAGATCCTGACAAAAACTGGGTTTTTAGAAATGCTTTTGATGTTGGAGAATATGGAATAGGAAAACTTGCTTCTCCTTTTGATCCTCTGAATGATTTACCTGATAATGCACTATTACTTGACGCAGTATTTGCTGATGATTTTGGTAAGCCTTATATCCAACCTAAAACTATTGCAATATATGAAAGAGATTCAGGACTACTCTGGAAGCATCATGATGTTTATTCAGGGCATAATGAGTCCAGGCGTGGAAGACAACTAGTTATTGCTTTTATTTCCAGTATTGGAAATTATGATTATGGAATCAACTGGATTTTTAATCAGGATGGAATTCTTGAAATGGAAGCAAATTTAACAGGAATAATGCTGACAAAAGGAGTAAATGCTAAGAGCATTTCAGCCCATAATCATCATGATGAAACCACAAAATATGGACACCTTGTTGAACCCAATGTTCTGGCTGTACATCATCAACACTTTTTCAATATGAGACTGGATCTAGATGTTGATGGTATTAATAACAGTTTTGTTGAATTCAATACAAGTTCAATGCCAGCTGGTGAAAATAATCAGTTTAATAATGCGATAAAAATGGATGAAACGGTATTCTCACATGAGCTTGATGCCCAAAGAGACATGAATCTTGGCAGTAGTCGCAAATGGGCTGTAATCAATCCATCAAAGATTAATTCTCTTGGTTCACCTACCAGTTATGTTTTGGCTCCTGGTGAAAACTCGGTTATTTATGCATTGCCTGATTCTATTCCCCGGAAAAAAGCCACTTTTCTGGGACATCATATTTTTGTAACTGATTATAATGAAGCTCAGATGTATGCTGCTTCTGATTATCCAAATCAGGCTAAAGAAGATCAGGGATTAAATAAGTGGACTGAAGATAATGCTTCTATTGAAAATAAGGATATTGTTGTTTGGTATACCATTGGTGTAACTCATATCCCAAGACCTGAAGAATGGCCCATTATGAATGTTCATAAAACAGGATTTAAATTAGTACCAGCTGGATTTTTTACAAAAAACCCGGCACTGGATGTACCCAAAAATAAATAATTAAAAAATACAAAAAAGAGTCGGTTGGAAAATAAAAAAATTTCCAACCGACTCTTTTTACTGAACAAATTTTGAATTTATTTTCTCGGTGTATTAGAAATTATTTTAAAAGGTGGAAATACTTACTATCATTAAGTATTCTTAAAATAAAAATTATCTGTTAAAATAAAACAATGCCATTATTTTATAATTCTTTAAATTAATATTGTTATCGAATAATAAAAAACATGTCCCAAAAGCCAGAATTTGAAATAAATAATAGTGAATCCCAATTCAGAAAAATGGGAAGCCAGGATTATGCTATTTTTACCCTTGATACTGAAGGGATGATTATAACCTGGGATTTAAGCGCAGAATATATTAAAGGTTATAAAGCTGAAGAAATAATTGGTAAAAATTTCTCTATTTTTTACAGTGATAAAGATTTAAATGAGCAAAAACCACAAAAAGAATTAGATATTGCACTTAAAACAGGACGATACCAGGAGGAAGGTTGGCGTTTACGTAAGGATGGTTCCAGATTCAAAGCAAATGTAATAATTTCGCCCTTAAAAGATATAGAAGGTAATTTAACCGGTTTTGTAAAAGTAATACGTGATGTTACTGAGCGTGATCGGCTTAATGAATTAGTTGAATCTGCTCCTAATGCAATGATTGTTGTTAATAAAATTGGTCATATTGTACTGGTAAATGTTCAGGCAGAAAAACTTTTTGGCTATAACCGTGAAGAAATAATTGGTAAATCAATTGAAACACTTGTTCCTGAAAGATTTAGAGCAAAACATCCTGACTACCGTTTATCATTTTACTTAAACCCTCAGCCCCGTCCGATGGGGGCAGGACGTGATCTATATGGATTGAGAAAAGATGGTTCGGAAGTGCCTATTGAAATTGCCCTTAATCCTCTTGAAAACGAGCAGGTTTTAACTTCAATAATTGATATCACGGAAAGGAAAAGAGCTGAAGAAAAATTCAGACTTGTTGTTGAAGCTGCTCCCAATGCAATGATTATGGTTAATCAGAATGGCGAAATTGTTCTGGTCAATGCCCAAACTGAAATAATGTTTGGATATAAACGTGATGAGCTGATCGATCAATACATAGAAATGTTGGTTCCTTTACGTTTTCAGACAAATCATCCTGAACACCGTCTAAACTTTTATTTAAACCCACAAACCCGTGCTATGGGAGCAGGTAGAGATCTTTTTGGAATTAGAAAAGATGGCTCTGAATTTCCGGTTGAGATTGGTCTGAATCCAATAACAATGGATGAAGGTTTGTTTGTTCTGGCAGCAGTTGTTGATATTACCGAAAGAAAACATGCTGAAGATAAGCTTGAAGAAAGAAAAAATGAATTGGAAAAAGCAAATCTGGAACTTGATAGTTTTGTCTACACAGCGAGTCATGATTTACGTGCCCCTTTACGTGGTATTGCAGGATTCTCAGTACTTTTGGAAAAGAATTTTAAAGAAAAATTAGATGAACGTGGCCAGGATTATCTAAATGAAATCAGAAAAGGCGTTCACCGAATGAATAAATTAATTGAAGATCTACTCACTCTATCAAGAATTTCCCGTATTCGTCATCCTTATGAAAATGTAGAAACTCAAAAATTAATAAAAAATGCTATCGAACGGTTGGAATTTGATATAAAAAAAATGAATGTGATATTCAAATTACATGAGCAAATGCCAGAAATTTATTGTGATCGAATCAAAATGACAGAAGTTTTTGTAAATTTAATTAATAATGCGATAAAATTTTCTTCAAAAAATTCGCCATCAGTCGAAATTGAAATAGGTTATCTGGAAAAAGAAAACTTTCATCAGTTTTTTATCAAAGATAATGGTATTGGAATTGATCCAAAATTTAATGAACAGATTTTTGGATTATTTAAAAGGCTTCATCCAGATCGGGATTATGAGGGTTCCGGCGCTGGGCTCAGTATTGTTAAAAGAGTAATTGAAGAACATGGAGGAACTATCAGGGTTGAATCTAAGTTAGGCCAGGGTGCAAAGTTTATTTTTACCATATCAAAGGAATTAAAAAATAAAAAGAGTGATTTTACATAAATATGGGAATTAGAAAAAATGAATTCTAGGGATCCAATTAATTTACTTTTAGTAGAAGATAATGAATCTGATATTAAATTAACTATCATGGCTTTTGATTGTGGAGATTTAAAAAATAATATTCAGGTCGTAAGGGATGGAGAAGAAGCAATAAATTATCTTTTCAGAAAAGAAAAGTTTAGTGATAAAGAAATATATCCAAAGCCAGATCTGGTTTTATTGGATATTAATTTACCAAAGTTTGATGGTTTTACTGTCCTAAAAAAAATTAAAGAAGATGAAAATCTTAAAATAACACCGGTAATTATGATGACCTCGTCTGGTTATGAAGATGATATTACCCGTAGTTATAAATGTGGTGCGACCAGTTATATGCAAAAACCAGTTGATTTTGATAAATTTATTGATTTGGTAAATGGCTTTAATTTTTACTGGCAGTCAATAAATAAATTACCTAAAGTCAAACAAAATGAATAATCTACTTTTGATATAATTAAGTAAGTAAAATTTTATTTCTGCATATACAATTTATGACCAGGATAAACGCAGCAACTACTGATAGAATAAATTCTTATCAGTTAAACAAGGTTAAGGAGCAAAAAGCTCCCTCTGGAATAAGTTTTAAAGAAACACTTGAAAGTATAAATGCTGGTGTAAGGGTTAATGAGAGGGTTTTTAACCAGCTTACCGAGTTACTAGGGGCAAACAGAATTGAATATGCTCAGGATAACCCTGTAACCTATAAAAAGCCTTTGCCCCGGAAAGATTTAACTCTTAATGATCTTAATACAATTAATAATCATGGTTTTGAGTTGGAAAATGTCTACCGGGAAATTAACCCTAAAGTAGTTGTTGATGAACGGGTATTTAATACTTTATCCGGTTTATATAAGAATACAGGTGAAAAGGTTATTCCCGAAAAAACTATACCGCTTAATTCTGTGTCCGAGCCTTTAGAAAATACACCTCTTCCTTCATTGAAAAGCC
>CAYRDV010000125.1:0-15030 GCA_964422885.1 uncultured Candidatus Sericytochromatia bacterium | reverse complement strand
ACACCCGAAGAATTAGTATCTTCAATCAGAACAAGACTTGATAAACCTGATGCATTGAGCAGGCAAAATGAACGTAAATTTGAGGCTTTATGTGAAAATATTGTATATGCTCTGCCACATGAATTTATTACCCCTTTAACTGCAATACTTGGTTTTTCAGAGCTTTTGATTGATACGGCAAAAGAGCCCAATAGTATAAAAATTGCTGAAGGTATTAATTCTTCTGCTAAGCGGCTTGAAAGACTAATCCAAAACTTTTTGGTATATGCACAGATTGAAGTAATGTTGAGCAATCCGCCAAAAATAGCTGCTATGCAAAATATCTCAATTACCAACCCGGGACATGTGATAAAAGAAGTCTCCCTAAATAAATCAAAGCAATTAAAGCGAGAAAAAGATCTTATTTTGGACATTACTGATACTTCTGTTCAAATTTCAACAGAAAATCTTAGAAAAATAATTGAAGAACTGGTTGATAATGCTTTTAAATTTTCTTCGCCAGGAACACCAGTAAATATAAAAGCTATTATTACAAAAGATTTTTTTACTATTCAGATAGGTGATAAGGGCAGAGGAATGACCAGAGAGCAGATTACCAACATAGGTTCTTATATGCAGTTTGAAAGAAAATTTTATGAGCAGCAGGGAATGGGATTAGGTTTAATAATTGCAAAAAGGCTTATTGAACTTCATGATGGTAGTCTAACTATTGGAAGCGATATGGGGCATGGAACAAACTTTATTATTAAATTAAAATGTAAAAATTTATCCGAAACTACTCTCAAAAGAAAAAAAGAACTGGAAACTACTGAAATAATTTAACTCACCCCCGCCCCCCTCTATGCGGACGAAAAGGACGCATAGAGGGGGAGATATTCTAAGGTGGGGACTTATTAGACATACTATGTTAAAATACCTTTGCTACCATTATATTGATAAGGAACATTTATGGATATTGATCTTCTGATTAGAAATGCTTCTGAACTTTTACCAATGGATTCACATGGTAACCCTTTAAGAGGGAAGGATTTGACCGGACTTAACATTATTGAGGACGGAGCTATGGCGATTAAAGATAGTAAAATTGTTGGTATTGGCAAAACAGATAAAATTTTAAAGGATTTTACAGTAACCAAAAATACAATAGTAATAAATGCTAATGATAAAACAGTTATTCCTGGTTTTGTGGATTGTCATACACATTTGGTTTTTGCTGGAACAAGAGAACATGAATTTGTTCAAAAGATCGAAAAATTAAGACATACCAAAAATGTAATGATGGGTGGGGGAATACAATATACAGTTGCCCATACCCGTAAAGCAACAAAAGATGAATTGACGAAGCTTGCCAAAAAGAGATTAAAACGGATGTTAATTAATGGAATTACAACTATTGAAGCAAAAAGTGGCTATGGTCTTAACCTTGAAAATGAGTTAAAAATACTTGAGGTGAATAATGAACTAAATAACCTTCAGGAAGTGGAAATAGAATCAACCTTCCTTGGTGCTCATTCTATTCCTTCAGGATTTAATTCAAGAGAATATACTGAAATTGTAATAAATGAAATGATTCCAGAGATTTCAAAAACAGGACTTGCCAGGTTTTGTGATGTTTTTTGTGAAGAAGGTTTTTTTTCTGTTGAGCAATCTGAAAGAATTCTAAAAAAAGCAAAAGAAGCTGGTATGCAGATAAAAATTCATGCGGATCAATTAACAAACACTTATGGAGCCTCACTTGCGGCAAAATTGGAAGTTGTATCAGCGGATCATCTTGACTATGCGTATGATGAAGGCATTCGAGCAATGGCTGAAAAGGGAGTAATTGGTGTATTATTACCAACTATTTCCTTTAATCTGGATTTAAATTATCCTGATGCCCGGAAAATGATGGAGATGAATCTTCCTATTGCTATTTCCACTGATTTTAATCCTGGTGCAGGTTACTCGGAATCTATGTCATTTGTTATTACAACGGCCTGTCTGAAATTAAAAATGTTACCGATCGAAGCACTTGCAGCCGCAACTATTAATGCTGCATATGCCTGCGGTGTAGGTAATAAGGTTGGGAGCCTGGAAGTTGGTAAACAGGCTGATATTTTAATTATTGATGCTCCTAACCATAAATATATTCCTTATCATTATGGGGTTAATCTGGTTGAAACAGTAATAAAAAAAGGAAAAATAGTTGTACAAAACAATACATTATAATTAACGTTTTAATAATTCTGGAGCATTTATGGATATTTTCCTAATAATTATTTCTTATCTGGTTTTTTTATTATCTACTACTTTTCATGAGGCTGCTCACGCTTTTGTTGCAAAACTTGGTGGTGATTTGACTGCCTATCACTCTGGTCAGGTAACTTTGGATCCAATGGCCCATATAAAGCGTGAACCTTTTGGAATGGTAGTAATGCCGGTTATTTTCCTTATTTTATACAAATGGCCGTTTGGTTGGGCATCTACACCTTATGATCCATTATGGGCAAGGGAACATCACAGAAAAGCTGCTATTATGGCTCTGGCAGGCCCGATGGCTAATCTTTTGCTGGCTGTTATTGCCGGGGTTATTTTAAAAATCGGCCTTCTTCAACATTTTTTTGATCCTATGGATATTTTTGGCAATTTATATTTAGACTCTTCAGGTACATCTCTTTCAGGGATAGTAAGGATGTTAAGGCTTACTTTTTTTATAAATTTAATATTGTTTGTCTTAAACCTTTTACCTCTTCCATCACTTGATGGAAGTAGTGTAATAACAATATTTATGCCCAAATCAATGGCTAATACTTTTTCAGAAACCATCAATAATCCAGCTTTAAGTCTTTTAAGCCTTTTTATTGCCTGGCAGATTTTTCCTTATATTTTTGAACCTATTTACAGCTTTGCCAGACAGATTTTTTTCTAAACAAAGTGAGCTCCTTTAAAATAGTTAATTTATAAAGATATTTTTAATAAAACTAAATTAGAGGTATAATGAATTTCACCACTAATAGAGAGGTTTCTTTTAACATTTAAGTTAGCCAGAGCTATTATGTTTATCAAAACATTATGGTAATATTACATAATGTTTAATATTTTTTAAGGAGGACAATTTTGAAAGT
This sequence comes from uncultured Candidatus Sericytochromatia bacterium, assembly GCA_964422885.1. Taxonomy (GTDB): domain Bacteria; phylum Cyanobacteriota; class Sericytochromatia; order UBA7694; family JACMQJ01; genus CAYRDV01. The sequence goes on along the minus strand of CAYRDV010000125.1, from coordinate 11,926 downwards.
TACCCTACAGAAGCAAGAAAGCAATCAGTTTTGCCTTGAAGTAGAAGTAGAAGCAAAACAAGTAGCTGATACCTATGAAAAAATGTTTAGAGAAGCAAGCAAGCGAATTAATATCCCTGGCTTCAGGAAGGGCAAAGCTCCTAAAAAAATAGTTGAAAAATATATACAGCAGGATGCTTTAAAGCAGGATGTTGTAGAGCAACTTGTTTCAGAATCTTATTCTGAAGCATTAAAAAATCTGGAACAACCCATAGAGCCAATTGCCGAACCAAAAATTGAACTGGTTAAATTTGATTTGGATCAGCCATTGGTTTTTAAAGCTACTCTTGAGGTAAAACCTGAAGTTAAGCTTGGTCAATACAAAGAACTTGATCTAACAGCAGATATTGTTTCAAATGTTTCTGATGACGATGTTGAAAAAGAACTTGAGGCTTTAAGAAAAAGACATGGTGAGTTGGTGATAGTAGAAGACCGACCTGTCCAGGAAAATGATGTGGTTACTCTTGATATTTATGGTGAAGTAGAAGGAGAACCTATACCTCAGGGTTCAACTGATAACCTTGCTATGGAGGTAAAACCCGGTAATTTTGTTCCCGGATTTGCTGAGCAGCTTGTTGGAATCAAGGCAAATGAAGAGAAAACTGTCGACGTTGTGTTCCCTGATAATTACCCTGTTGTTGATTTGAGACAAAAAGAAGGTAAATTTAAAGTTTTTGTAAAGGAAATCAAAGAGCTTAAGGTTCCTGAATTAAATGATGAATTTGCCAAACATATTGGTGAAGGGCATATGCAAGGTGAAATCTCTGGTGTTGACGGTCTGAAAACAATGATTAGAACTGAGTTAGAGCGAAATAGAGAGTCTGCTCAGGTGGTAAAAAATCAGCAAACATTAATTGAAACTATAGTAAACAGTTCTGATGTTGAAGTACCTGATACTATGCTCAAAAGAGAATTATATGCTATGTGGTCAAATGGCGAAGGTAAGACTCTTGCAGAGAAAAATATAGCGAAGGAAGTTTTACAGGCTTCATGGGAAAATTGGACTTCCAGAGAAGATATGAACGAAGAAGCCGGAAAAAGAATTAAAACAACTCTTGTCTTAAGTGAAATTGCTAAAGTTGAAAATATATCGCTAACTGCCGAAGAATTAAACAGCGAGCTTGCTGCTTTTTCTGAAGTCTATCAGGTTTCTCCTGAACAGCTTAGAGAACAGTTAATAAAAAATAATCGGATGGTTCCTCTTATTGATGAACTTTTGAGTCTGAAAATAATTAATTGGCTGGAAACTAATTCTAAAGTGAAAGTTGCCGGAGAAAAAACAGAAGAAGCTGGAAAAAAAGAAGATTCAGTTAGTTCTGAAAATGAGGGGAAAGAAGCTTCTGTTGCTGAAGCAGATTAAGAGTAAAACAATTAAAAATACTAATTATATTAGAATTTAAATAATACTATATAATTAGTATTAGGAATTTATTTTGAAAGGATAAGATTTAATATGCCCATAATCCCATCAGTCATAGAACAAACCAGCAGAGGTGAAAGATCTTTTGATATTTACTCCAGATTATTGAAAGAGAGAATAATTTTTCTTGGTACCCCGATTGATGATATGATTGCTAATCTTGTCGTTGCTCAGTTAATTTTTCTTGAATCTGAAGATTCCGAAAAAGATATTCAAATGTACATAAATAGCCCAGGTGGTTCAGTTACTGCTGGTATGGCTATTTATGACACTATGCAGTATGTAAGGGCACCGATAAATACAATTTGTATTGGTCAGGCTGCAAGTATGGGTGCTTTTCTGTTAGCTGGTGGCGCTCCTGGTAAGAGAATGGGTTTACCCAATGCCAGAATTATGATCCATCAGCCATTGGGTGGTGCTCAGGGCCAGGCGACTGATATTGAAATACAGGCTAAAGAAATTGGCAGGATCAAACATAGATTAAATGAATTACTTGCTATCCATACCAAACAGGATATAAAAAAGATAGAAAGAGATACTGACAGAGATTTCTTTATGTCTGGTTTAGAAGCAAAAGAATACGGAATCATTGACACTATTATTGTTCCCAGAATAGGAGCTGATAATATTCCAATGCCTATTGATAAGGCTAATCAATAATAAAAAAGGGTTAATTTATGGCTAAACAGAGTAATAATTCTACAGATCAACCTAAGTGCTCGTTTTGTGGAAAAAATCAGGAACAGGTTAGGAAACTTATTGCAGCTCCGGGCGTTTATATATGTGATGAGTGCGTTGATCTCTGTAATGAAATATTGGAAGAAGAGCTATATACTGCTGCATCTACTCCTGAAGCAAAAAGCATTTCCTCTCCTGATTTGAAAGAAATGCCCAAACCTAAGGCTATAAAAAAGATTCTGGATCAATATGTAATCGGCCAGGATGAACCAAAGAAAGTTTTATCAGTTGCAGTTTATAACCACTATAAGCGTATCTCATGCCTGAATAAACAAACGGGTGATGATATCGAACTACAAAAAACAAATATTTTACTGATTGGTCCCACAGGCTCAGGGAAAACTTTATTAGCCCAGACTCTGGCAAAAATACTCAATGTTCCTTTTTCTATTGCAGATGCTACAGCTTTAACCGAAGCCGGGTATGTTGGTGAGGATGTGGAAAATATTCTTTTAAGATTATGGCAGGCAGCTGAGCATGATATTAAAAGAGCAGAAAAAGGGATCGTTTATATTGATGAAATTGATAAAATTGCCAGAAAATCAGAAAATCCTTCTATAACAAGAGATGTTTCTGGCGAAGGTGTTCAGCAGGCGTTACTCAAAATTCTGGAGGGCACTGTTGCAAATATCCCTCCCCAGGGTGGCAGAAAACATCCTTACCAGGAGTGTATCCAGATTGATACTACGAATATTTTGTTTATATTAGGTGGTGCTTTTGTTGGCCTTGAAAAAGTAATAGCTGAGAGAACCGGAAAAAAAGGAATGGGATTTGGCGCTGATGTATCCACTACAAAAGATAAAGAAGATGTTAAAAAGCTTTATAAAGAACTGATTCCTGAGGACTTATTAAAATTTGGGCTTATTCCTGAATTTATCGGAAGAATTCCTTATGTTGCGACTTTGGAGCCACTGGATGAAACAGCATTGGAACAGATTCTCACTGAGCCTAAAAATGCTCTTGTTAAGCAATATGGTAAACTTTTAGCTCTTGATGGGGTTGATGTAAAATTTACCAAAGATGCGATTATTGCAATTGCGAAAGAAGCTATTAAGAGAAAAACAGGTGCCCGTGCCTTAAGATCAATTGTTGAAGAAACAATGCTTGATATTATGTATGAAGCTCCTTCAAACAACTCAATGAAAAGTATTGAAATTACTAAAGAGCTTATTGAGAAAAGATCTTCTACATCTATTATTCAGTTGCTGGTAAAAGATAAAAAAACAAAACCTGAAGTGGAGATTGCTTCTTAAGTATTATGTGTGGAGAGACATTTTCTCCCGCTAAAAAGCCTTTTGATATTACTATAAGTTTAGAGCGTATAGAGCAATCTGTCGCTAAAATTTAGGATTCTTCTTTTAAAATATCAAACCAGATTTTGCTTAGTTCTGTAACTGCTTTTGATTTTCTTAGTAAAAATTCAGAATCACCCCTTAAATCCTTGATTTCATTCAGAGTGGTTAATATTACCTTTTTCATTTCTAACAGCTGTACAGTTGAGGCTAATGAGCTTGAAAACTCATCTTTATTTTCCTTACCCTGAAAAACAGGAGAATAAGTTTTTTTAGGGGCTTTATTATTAGTATTTTTATCTTTTATTTTATTCATCGATTCCTGGGTTAAAAAGCCGATAGAAAAATCTCCCCTGTCAGAATTAAATGAGAATAGAGACATGGCTAAACTTCCGTCTTGTAATAGATTCCCATAACCTTTTATTATTTCCGGTCTGGTAATAGTATATTCATTTTCATTATCAGGTATTTTCTTCTTTATAATCAGGCTATTTAATGACTTTTTTTGAATTACCAGATTATTTAACTCAGATATTATTTTTAGAATAAAATCAATATTTAAATCAAAAGTTTGAATATCCGAAATTAAACTTTTTATCATGTTTAGGGTAAATTTACGATCCATAAAATAATAGACTTTTTGATTAATATTTTGATTAGCTATTTCAAAATGAACAGCAATATCATTAATCGAAGAATCAATTTCTAAATGTTTTAACTGTCTGATATCAAATTTTGTCGAAAATTTTTCTTCAAATATATTTTGTAATGAAACAAGAAAAATCTGTTGTAAATCTTTGTTCAAATCCATTCTAAACCCCGATTAAATTCACTAACTAGTTTCATTAAAAACTATAGCAAAACTAAATTTTTTTTTTAGTGGTAATTGCACAAAAAACAAAAGCAGTGATAATTTTTACCACTGCTGTAAGAGAAGAGATTAGAGAATTAAAAATTTAATAATTATTCGGATTATTACTATTTACGGGTCTTGGTTTGGGTTGATGTGCCCAGGCTTTTTGCTTTGCCTCTTTCGGATTTGAGTTAGGGTTTACCGGAAGATTCTCACCAAGTCCAGAGTCAATTTTATCAAATACAGGTTTTCTTCCCAGTCTTTTTGGTATATCATCGTAATCAGGCATAAAGTTAACCAGAGCACCTGATTTACCAAGTATGTTTACCTGCCCGGCCATTGTATGTTTAATATATTCAGCTAAATAGAAATCAAAGAAATTACTTTCATTCATATCTACCATCATCAGGTTAGCATCTTCATGAATTTCATTACCGACCATTCTTACTGCGCCACCATAGACATGCTGATAATTTTTGAATGTTCCTTCAGGAACTGCCAGAGGTGGTCTTTCTAACTTTGTACCATCATCGAAGTAAATAATTAACTCATTTTCAATTGCTTCGACTCTTGCGACTCTTCCTTTCATTATAGGAGGAGGAAATAAGCGGTCAGGGTACATTATTATTGAGTTCCCAACCAGTTTTAATCCTCTTTGCTCATTAAGACTAAGTAATTTTGCTGTTTCAATTCCAAAAAAATCAAGAAGGCCTTTTGCCGGAACACCTGCTGTTTTAATCGAGTCAGGGGCAAATTCAATAAGACCATCTGGAGTTGCATGAACCGGGCCAGATTCTTCAAAGTTTACAAATATACCTGCCTGTTTCATCTTACCTTTTATTGAGAGCCTGCCATTTGTTATAGTATGTTTTAAATCTTTTAGAGGAGCATCTGGATAATTTAATGTAAAATATTTCATCAGGTTATCCATATTTTTACCATCGAGGCCTAATTTTGACTGATGAACCTGTACCTGAAAGGAAGACACATCATCAAAATTAACAGGATCAGTTGGCACTCTTGAAACCAATTCACCAAAGAGATCATAGACTTTCGCTGCTACTTCTTTGTGAACTCTGAAAAACATATTTTTTATTTCAACTTTTGGACGAACACCATCTACAGCACTACGTGCAAGATTGGAAGGATCATTTACGGGATCATACTGACCGGATTGATTGGGATCATAAAATGGAGCGTTTAGGTGTGATTCTCCACCACAACCAATAGTTAATAAACTTGAAGCCAATAAGATACTTGATGTAATCTTTTTTAAAAAACTTTTTTTCATGAAACTATTCTCTCGGTCCTCTATTATTTGATATTATTTTAGAGACTATAATTTAAAACTTGCATAGTTTAAATCATTTTTAACTATTATTTATCTTAATATTTACCTTAATATGGAAAAAAAAATAAAAACCGGTTTCGTATCAATTATTGGCCGTCCAAATGTTGGTAAATCTACTCTTTTAAATCATTTCATCGGGCAAAAACTGGCCATTACTTCAAGTAAACCACAAACAACCAGAAAGAATCTCAAAGGAGTTATTACCGATGAAAGAGGGCAGATTGTTTTGGTTGATACTCCTGGCTTGCATAAACCACATCATATGCTTGGAGAACAGCTTGTAAAAAGTGCTCTTGAATCTCTAAAGGATGTTGAAGTTGTCCTTTTTATTGTTGATGGTACTGAGGAAACTGGTGGTGGAGATATATATATAGTAGAAAATATTCTTAGTAAACTTGATAAACCTATATTCCTTCTGATAAATAAGACTGATAAAGTTCCTAAGAAAGAAAAGAATAAATATGTACAGGCTTATTCATCTTTATCTAAATTTACGAAAACTTTCCTGATATCGGCAAAGCATGGTGAAAATCTTCCTGATGTTATTTCCGGTATATTTGAATTCCTTCCTGAAGGCTCTCTTTATTATGAGGAAGATTCACTTACTGATGTACCAACCAGAGATCTTGCCGGTGAATTGATCAGAGAGCAGATTTTTAGGTTATTGGGTGAAGAAGTTCCACATTCAAGTGCTGTATTTGTAGAATCTTATGCTGATGATCAAATAAAAAAACTTACCAGGATAAGTGCCAGCATTTTTGTGGAAAGAGATTCCCAAAAAGGAATTGTAATTGGAAAAGGGGCAGCAAAACTTAAAGAAATAGGTGAAGCGGCCAGAAAAGAAATTGAATCTTTAATTGGTAATCAGGTGTTTCTTGAATTACATGTAAAAGTATTAAAAAACTGGAGAAAAGATAAGTCTAATTTAAAAAAGCTGGGTTATATAGTTGATTAGTCTTTTTAAATTAAGTTTAATATTTAAATAATATTAGTTTAAATAAAGAAAGAAAAAAGGTGATTTATCCTATAAATATTAATGTAGAGATTAATCTAAAATATAGCGAGAGATAAGAGAATATGAAAAAGTTTAACAAAGTTACCCTTTCTATGCTTGCATTCACTGTACTTGCAGGGTGCGGAACAAATATTTCCAATAACCCTGATACTATGGGTCTGGATAATTCTTTTCAGATAAACAGAGTAACCAAAGAATTTGCTAATAATGTAGAAACTGATGAAATACTGATTGATGATGAATACTACAAACAGTATCCTGACAACTTTTTGGCTAATGAGGTAATAAACCAGCTTCAATCCGGGATTATCCCTCAATATCCTGAACAACTGGAAAAAGATAATGAGGTAAAATCCCAATCTTTTCTTTCAATCTTTAACCGCAAAGCAGTAATTGATATATTTGACAGTTATGGCACAACTCATAAATTTTCAGTAGTAGGAAGAGTTTATAAAAAGAAATCTATAAAACCACCAATGGCAATTGATGGTACTTTTAGAAATATTTTCAGAAATATAAAATATTTTACCCCTGATCCTATCAGTAATACTGAAATTAAAGTAATCGTTGATGGTGTTTCCAGAGTTGCAAAAACAGACAAAAAAGGCTATTTTAAAGTTGGTTTTGAAGCCTTAGGGGTTCAGCCAGGAGTAAATAATGTAACCGCTCAGATAGTAGGCTCAAAATATAAGTATGAGGCTCCAAAAGAACAAGTTGTGATTGATAATGATGATTCCGATAAAGTTGCCATTGTTTCTGATATTGATGATACAGTGAAATACACTGAAGTTCATAAAAAATTTAAAATGCTCAAGTTATTATTTACCGGTAATTATAGGACTGATAAGCCATATCTTGGTGTTTCTTCACTTTACAGAGGGATAATAGGGGGTCCAATGGGTCGTGGTGTTGAATGTATGCATTATGTAACAGGTAGTCCTGCCAACCTTTATACGAGGATTCAGGATTTTCTGAAGCTTAATAAATATCCTCAGGGCTCAATTGATTTGAAAAAGGGTGGAAGTACTGTTGATCCAAATCCTTCAGCAACTTTTGACTACAAAGTATCAAAAATAAGACCAATTATGAATGCTTACCCTAATAAAAAATTTGTCTTTTTTGGTGATAATACTCAAAAAGATCCTGAAGTTTACAAACAAATTAAAAAAGAATTTCCTGACAGAGTATTAGGTATTTATATAAATAATGTTGTTCATGAAGATCCTAATGATCCAAGACAACTGATCAAAGATGATCCAAAATCTCCAAGATATGAAGGTATTTTGGTAACTAATTCAGCAATAGATGCTGCTCAGGATCTATTTAAAAAAGGGATACTTTCTCAGGACTCTCTTGATAAGGTAATAACAGACGTTAAATATTAATCAATATAATTATTAGGGCGACCCGCTGGGTCGCCCTAATAATTATTTGGCGAAATTGGTTGCTCTTGTTTCTCTGATAACTGTAATCTTTACCTGACCGGGATATTCCATTTCAGATTCAATCTTTTCAGCAATGTCCCTAGCCAGCTTTGGTGCATACTCATCATTAACGGCATCAGGTTGAACCATCACCCTTATTTCTCTACCAGCCTGCATTACAAAGCACTTTTCTATTCCCTCAAAAGAATTGGCAATTTCTTCAAGTTTTTCCATTCTCTTAATATAGTTTTCTACAGGTTCCATTCTAGCTCCAGGCCTTGCTGCTGATAATGCGTCTGCTACCTGAACAAGAACAGCTTCTACAGTTTCAAATTCGATATCATGGTGATGACAGGCCATTGCGTGTAAGACTTTTGGTGACTCATTATATCTTCTGGCAAGTTCTACACCAAGAACTGTATGAGTTCCTTCTTCTTCATGAGTTAGGGCTTTTCCAAGATCATGGAGTAAACCGGCTCTTTTTGCCAGTTTGATATTTACTCCCAGCTCCGCTGCCATTATTCCTGCCAGATGTGACACTTCTTTTGAATGTTGTAAAATATTTTGACCATAACTTGTTCTATATTGTAATCTACCAATTGTTTTGACTATTTCAGGATGAATAGTTTGTATCCCAAGTTCAAAAACGGTTTTTTCACCAGCTTCTTTTATTTTTTCGTCAACATCTTTTTTTGCCTTTTCAATAACTTCTTCAATTCTGGTTGGATGAATTCTTCCATCAGAAACAAGTGACTCAAGAGCAAGGCGGGCAATTTCTCTTCTGACAGGATCGAAGCCTGATATTACAACTGCTTCGGGAGTATCATCAATAATTAACTCTACTCCGGTAAGGTTCTCAAATGTTCTGATATTTCTTCCTTCCCGGCCAATAATTCTTCCTTTCATATCATCAGAAGGAAGAGTTACAACTGAAACTGTTGATTCTACAACATGATCAACTGCACAACGCTGTATTGCCTGAGATAAGATTTTTCGGGCGAGTTTATCTGAATCATTCTTTATTTTATCTTCATATTCTTTGATTTTCTGGACATGTTCCTGCTTCAGTTCAGTCTCTACTTTATTAAGAAGAACTTCCTTTGCTTCATTCATACTTAAACGTGAAATACGCTCAAGTTCATCTGTTTCTTTTTGAATTATTTCATCAAGCTTTTGAGTTTTGTTTATATACTCATTTTCTATCTTTTTTACATTATTTTCTTTACTTTCAAGAGCACTTGATTTTTTATCTAAATTTTCTTCTTTTTGAAGTAATCTTTTTTCTTTTTCTTTAAATTCTTTTTCAAACTCTTCCTTTTCTTTAAACATTTCTTCTTTTACCTGGAGAGAAAGTTCTTTTTTCTTTTGCTCAACCTCATTATTTACTTTATCTTTTTCCTTATTCGCCAATTCAACTTCTTTCGACATAGCCTGTAGTTTTTGCTCAAAATCTTTGGCATGTTGTTGAATTGTTTGTGATTTTTTATTATTTAAAATAACACCTACTATTGCAATGATTATTGCAATAGCAATAACCACTATATCTATAGAATTCACAATAATTTCTCCTTTTGCTTATAGGGATATACAAAGAAAAAGTGGAAATTTTTTTCATCTTCCATTCTTTAAATTTTTTATCCCGGATTTATAATAGTTAAAATGGTTTTAGCCTGAAACGAGACTTAAAAGCTCTTCTTTCATTTCAAAATTGGAAAAAACTTTTTGAACATCATCATTACTTTCCAGTAAGTCAATAAGTTTAATAACTTTTTTTGCTGTCGCTTCATCAGTTATTTCCACATTATTTTCAGGTATTTGTAAAACTTCGATATCAGAAGTTGAATAACCTTTATTTTCGAGACCTTTTTGTACTTGTTCCAGTAGTTCAGGTTGAGTTGTAACCTGATAACTTCCATTTTCAATATCTTCTACATCATCCGCTTCAAGATCAGCTGCATCCATCACCAAATCATCAAAATTTACTTCTTTCTTTTTAAAAGATGTTACTGTTAACTGACCCTTATGAGAAAACATCCAGCCAACACATCCTGTCTCACCAAGATTTCCGTCACATTTTGTAAAATATGAACGAATATCCCCAGCTGTTCTATTACGGTTATCCGTCATTGCACTTACTATTATTGCAACTCCACCAGGACCATAACCTTCATATTGAATTTCTTCATAATTTTCGGTATTACCATCACCAACAGCTCTCTGAATTGCCCTTTTAATATTATCTACAGGCATTAACCCCTGTTTAGCTTTTTCAATAGCGGTTCTAAGTCTAAAATTCCCTGCTGGATCTCCACCACCAATTTTTGCGGCTACAAATATCTCTCTGGCTAATTGAGTAAAAACTGCTCCTCTCTGAGCGTCCAGCTTGCCTTTACTTCTTTTAATCTGAGACCATTTGGAATGACCCGACATATTATTAATATCTCCTTTGATCTTAATTCATCTCATAGTTACCTTATATTAATTTAGTTTAACAGCTTGCAACCTCAAAATGTTCATTTAAATATTAAATTGATAAAGAGTTAACTTAAATTAAATATTTAAAGAAGTGAGGCCACTTCGTTCAGTGAGGTCAGGATAAATTTATTTATCCTTAAGTGAGGCGAAAAGGCAAAAGCCTTTTCTGTGAGGAGGAAGTAAGAGAGTGAAGAGTGACAGAAAAGAATAGATGCTTTTATCTTACTTCTCCCTCACTTAACAAACGAAGTTTGTGGCCTCACTAAGACAGCTTTAGCTGTCTGACCTCACTTCCTCCTCACTTCTCACTTTTGTCCTTGCCAATATGAATAATGGCATCAAATAACTTACTTACACCAATAATTTCAAAGCCTTCAAATGTTGTTTTTAATGGTAGACAGGCTTTTGGTACAATTGCTCTTTTAAAACCAAGTTTTGCAGCTTCTTTCAGCCTTGATTCAATCTGCGATACAAGTCTTATTTCACCACCAAGCCCTAGTTCACCCATAATAATTGTATTTGCAGGAATAACTATATCCCTGATACTGGAGATTACAGCAAGAGCAACACCAAGATCTGCTGCCGGTTCATTTACTTTTAGCCCACCAACAACGTTTACCAGTACATCTGCTTTTGAAAGGTTTATTCCCACTCTTTTTTCCAGTATTGCCAAGACCTGATTTAACCTGTTATATTCTATGCCAATCGTTGAACGTCTTGGCATATTTAAATGTGAAGGGTATGCCAGAGCCTGAAGTTCAATCAGTATAGGTCTGGTTCCTTCAATGGTGGCAATAACACAGGAGCCACTGTTTTCACCACTGTATTCGGATAAAAATAAACCTGAAGGGTTTGTTACTTCTTTTAGGCCATCTTCTGTCATATCAAAAATGCCTACCTCATTTGTCGCTCCAAACCTGTTTTTTACGGATCTAATCAAACGATAGCTTTTGTATCTTTCTCCTTCAAAATACATTACAGTATCAACCATATGCTCCATTACTTTAGGTCCGGCAAGAGAGCCTTCCTTGGTTACATGACCAATGATCATCATGGCGATATTATGGGTTTTGGCCAGATGGAGCAATAATTGGGTGGTGTTTCTTACCTGACTGACGCTTCCCGGGCTTGATTCCATACCAGCATCAAAGATAGCCTGGACTGAGTCTATTACAGCCACATCAGGCTTACTTTCTTTAAGGCTTTCAACAATATAATTAATATCTGTTTCTGCCAGAAGAAAAAAATTGTCTGAAGTATTAATCTCCATTCTTTTTGCTCTCAGGCGTACCTGATGGAGCGATTCTTCACCTGTAACA
>CAYRDV010000124.1:0-15043 GCA_964422885.1 uncultured Candidatus Sericytochromatia bacterium | reverse complement strand
CAGGAGTGTTCTGATTGCGGAACAATGGTAAAAAAATCTCTATCAACAAGGACTCATATTTGTGAATGTGGTTTTATTGCCAATAGAGATCATAATGCTGCTATAAATATTTTGAGACTGGGATTACAGTCTTTAGGTGTGAATCCTTAGAAGCCCCAACTATACCCCTAGGTTAGTTGAGGGAGTAGTCACTTAATTGTTTAACATAATTTATTAGCTAAACTTTCCACTATTAATAAAAAAACACCTTCTTTAATAATGAAATTTATTAAAGAAGGCGTAAGTTTTAAAGGATTAAAAAAATTAACCTTTAATTTAATTATTACTCTGCTAACTGAATATAAGAATCTGTTGTAACATCTCCATTATTACTATAGTTTGGTACTGTAAGATAATGATGACCATTTATTGTCATATTTTCTATATTTCCAGCTCTGTATGCATCTGGAATATTAAGGGAACTTAATGTTGTAAAATCAGAGCCATTCCAGGTAAATACTTTTTGATCCATATGACCAGAACTTGTTCCATTGTGCTGCCCAATCGCTAAATAATATTTGCTGCCAACATTAAAGAATGCGGCTGATTGCCCTGCATCGGTTGCAATATTTTGAACATTTGAAGCTGTATCAAAATTTAGATTTGTAGAATTCCATTTATAAATCTTTGAATCGATTGTATAATCTGAACTACCTGAACCACTGGCATAATTGACAAATAATAAATAATTGTCCGTACCAATAGTAAAGAATGTAGATTGAGTTGCGGCTCCGCCAGTTGAAATACTCTGGAGAACATCAAATTGATGTGTAGATGTATTCCATTTATATACCTTGGAAGTTGCATCCCAAACAGTTCCTGATTGATTACCCCTACCAAAGGATATTGCTAAGTAATAATTACTGCCAATTGTTGTAAAATCAATATTATTTGCTCCAACTGTGGAAATAGATTGATATGAATCAAAAGTTGAAGTTGAAGTGTTCCATTTGTAAATTTTTGAGGTAGTATTAAATTGGATTGGTGAATCACCATAATATGAAGCAAAGGCCAGAAAATCTCCTTCTCCGGGAATACTAATTTTTTTAACATCGTAACAACCATTAATTGCAACATTTTGAGTAAAATCAAATTGTAGAGTTGATGTATTCCATTTATAGATTTTAGAATTGGTATTGTAACTAGGAACAAGAGAAGAGTAATAATTAGCAATTGCTATATAACTATCAGAACCAATTGTAAAAAACTCAACTTTTGTTGGATCAGTCATTGAAGATATTGTCTGATAGGCATCAATATCACTTTGGCCATCACCCGTATCATTATCAAAAGTATTATTTGTGCTGTCAAATTTATAAATTTTTACATCATCGCCTGCTATATTCACTGCTGCAACATATTGATTAGCACCAATTGTAAATGGCTTTAAATGATACCCACCATTTGTAGGAATTACAAAACGATTCGATGAGTCCATAGATAAAGGGGTTTGAAAAGCATCAAGGTTTATTTTATATCCTGAAGATGAAGCATTTTTATCCCCTGCTGGCATAATCTTTATAGTATGACTACCAGCCGATAATGATGTTGTAGCAAAGATTTCATTTTTATAGGTAGTAGATGATGAATAAAGATCGTAAGCCTGTGTTCCGCCAGTTCCAGCATCAGAAACTTGTTCTACATCATCAATAAAAACTCTGACTTTTCCCTGATCATTTTTTTTAGTAGCCAGATAGGTAATACTAGTTCCGGTAAATGTATAACTAGCATTTGGTAAATCTGCTATTTCATAACTTCCTCCGCTTGCACTGGAATCACTTGTTTCAGTCCAGGTACCATTGTAAGTTACACCAGCATCCGTATTTTCATATATAGCTTTCAAATTAAATCCCAGATTCTTTTTCAGATTTGAATTACCAATTTTTTTATCTGAAATTTTTTCCGTTTTTAATGGCTCTGTTGTAGTACAAGATGTTACTGCAATACAGAAAGCTAATGTTAATCCAAACAGTAATCCTTTCCCCCTTTTCTTTCCATAAAGGTTTTGGTTTTTATCCATTTTTGCCTCCAATATAAAAATAATAAAATTGAGCTAATAAAGTTAGTTTAAATAACTAGTTTTTTAGATTATAAAACTTAAATTTATTTGTATAAAAATTATAACACTCGCTTATTTTCACAAAATAAAATGATTATTAAAAGAGTAAATTATTTGTTTAGATTGTTTAGAAAAAAATGAAATTAGCTCTAAATAAGCTAAAGCTAAAGTTAACGATTAAAATAAGAAAACAAACATAACTATTACAATAAAACAATTACAACTATTTTTTATAAATTATCTTTTAGTTAATAAAATAAATTAAAAATTTAATAAAGTAAAATATTATCTTAACTAAAAATAAAATGAACAAAAAGTACTTTTAATTTAGTAAACTATAAAGTAACACTTAAATTAAAATATAAAATAAAACTAAAGTATATGGAAAAATATAGAATATTATTGGTTGATGATGACCCATATGTCCTTGAATATTTTGAAGAAGTTTTTGAGGATAATGATGAATTTGAAGTAAAGTGTTATATTGATTCTCAAAAAGCTTATGAAGAAGCAATACTTAAAGAGCAATTTCATTTTATTTATCTTGATATTTATATGCCAAAACTTGATGGTATTGAACTCTGCAAGAAAACAAGGAAAACATCCCTAAATAAAGATGCCTACATTTATGCATATACATCTGAGATCAGGCAAAAAGTTCAGGAGCTTTTCTTTGAAGCTGGTATGGATGATGTAATAAATAAGATGCTTGAATATACTTATTTAATCCAAAAAATGAAAGCAGAAATTTCCAGAGAAAAAAGAAAACGGGTTTTAGAAGGTATAAGTATATTAACTGAAAAAAATGGAAATTTCCTGCTAAATGATATGTCTTTGGATCTTACAAAAACTGAATTTATTATACTTAAAGCTTTATTTATTAATAAAGGCAAATTTGTTAACTATGATGATATTTTAAAAGTAATGAGTTTATATAGCTATAATAAAATTTCATATTCTACAATTAGGGTACATTTAGATAATATTCGTAAAAAATTCTTTGTAATTGAGCCAACAACCGAATATATTTTAAATCACCATAATAAGGGATATATGCTTAGGCATTGCTGATGTTGAGCGTAAAGACTTAAATTTATAAAATTATTTAAGGTTTATAATAATTCTTTTAACTCTTCACTCTTTTGATAATAAAGTTCTGCTGTTTCATTATCTCCAAGTTTATCTAACATTATTGCCATTAAATTAAAAGCTTCATAAGATATGTTCCCACATTCTATACTGTCTGAAAGAGAATCTAATGATTCTTCAAATTTTTCAAGTTTGTATTGTATAAACCCTTTGTCAAAGAGATAATTATGATTTGTTTTATCATATTCACATAAAATATAAGATATAATTTCAGCTTTATCATATTCTTCATTTTTAATATATAACTCACATTTATTAAATAAAACATTTAAAATAATGGGAAAATTATTTCTAATATGAAAATCATTATTGATGTCTTTTAGTTTTAAATCTTCAGAAATATTATTTTGATATGTTAAAAAATTTCTCTGTATATCTTCTTTGGCCTGAATTTTTTTTGAAGCTACCAATGAAGGATTATTAAAACAGTCTCTCATAATTTTTTTTAAATTATTCCTGTCAGGCACAAAATCAAAATCGTTTTTTAAATAACTATGGCTATTTTTACTATTTATTTTTTTCAGATAATTTATTAATGCTTCTTTGTGTGAGGATTTTTTATCATTATTCTTTGAACCCCATAATGACTCAATCATAAATGAATTATTCTTATTACAAAAATCAAGAGCAATTCCTCCATCTGTTACAATACAAGTAACACCGCTATACATAGCTTCAATAATATTTAAATTAAAATTGTCACCTTTATAAGGATATAAGAAACACTGAGAAGACAAATATAACTTATATTTGTCTTTATCAGAAAGTATTTGTTCGATAAAAAAAATATTGTTTGTTTTAATATTCTTTTTTAAGTAATTAATATCAATATTGTTATTGTTGAAATTAATAAATAAAGCTACTTTACTATTATTGTTAAATTCTTGTGTAAAAGAACTTATAATAAATTCTATTTCATACTTATTATATTCATCAGATATATAAATAAAATTAAATGTATCTTCTTGTTTGATTTCTAAATTTGTTTCTTTTGGATATATAAAATCTTTATTTATTATATAAGGAAAATGATAATTACAGCCTTTAGACGTAATTTTATTTAGAAGCAATTTTATAATCTGAGTTGAATTATAAGTTCCAATATGATCACAATCAATAAAATCATCTTTTATTCCATTAAAGCTTTCTGTACTGGAAAAATCAAGCAATATAAATCTATGACTTGATAAAGGTAAATATCTTTGAATAAGTTCATTTTTTAAATATTCATATTTTGTACTTCTTCTTAAATTTTCCAATAATTGTTCATGAAATGTTGAAAAAAAACAAATTATATCTATATCTTCCTCGAAACAGCTAATTATCAGGTTCTCAAAATAATCCAGCCTTGCCTTATCTAACTCTGTATAATCCTTCATTTTTAACCTGAAAAGACAATCATTTATTTTTAATTTTTTTACATTTAAAGGCTTTTTGGATCTTAAGTTTTCAGCTAAATTATCATCTGTCAAATATTCCAGAGCACCTGTTTTTTCAGAAACTCCTAATTCCACATAAGCCTCTACAGACAATTTACTAAAAGGATTTCGATCTTTGATTTTGATATTATTATATGTAATAGCAATATCCAAATGTTCTTTTTTTAATTCGTTCATTAGTTCTTTACATTCTAATAATCTCTCATCTATTATACGTTCAGGGTTAAAGCTTTCGATATCTAAACAAATTATTACCTTTTTTACTTTCTTTTTATTATTTTTTATAAAAAATTTGTATATACAAAATAATTCTTCAGCATTTATCGAATCTACTGTATAAAGATATGGGTTATAACCTAACAAATTAAATAAACTCACATCGGCATTGTGGAAGTGGCTTGAACCTAATACCAATAAATCATAATCTCTTTCCGATTTCATAAAATTGCCGGTTTTTAAAATTCTTAGTTCTTTTAGCAAACTGATCTTTTTTTTATTGGATTGATTATCTAAAATTTCTGATTTTTTTTTGGTAATAAATTCTGCAAGACTTATTATAGAATCAAAAATATCAAGATTATAAACATACTCATTATCAAATTTAATATTAAATTCTTTTTCTAATTCAATAATAAGCTCTATTATTGTTAATGAGTTTAAAAGACCGCTTTCGATAAGTTTTGTATCTGTATTTATTAAATAATTTATTTTTTTATTATTTTCTATGATATTATCAATTATATTTTTTATAATATCATTAATACTATTACTTTTAGTCATTAAAGTAGTTGTTATTACTTTTTCATCTAAACTTTCCAGGTATTTTTCCTTGTTTAAATTTCTTGATATTTTACCAGAAGTCGATTTTATTAAAGACATATGGGGCAATAATTTTATATCATAAGGAGAAATATCTTTTTCAATTAATATTAGCTGATCAATTATTTTAATCAGGTAATCAAGTTTTCTTGAATCCGTTTCATTTGTTTCTGCAAGTATTACCAAATCTTCTGTGCCTTTTTTCTCATTTGTAATACTAAAAGCCACACATCTTCCTGGTATGATAAATTTAACTGTGTTTACTAATTCTTCAATATCCTGTGGATAAATATTTCTACCATTTATTATTAAAATATCTTTTTTTCTTCCTGTAACATATAACTCACCATCTGACAGATACCCTAAATCCCCTGTAAGAAAGTAACCGTTATAAAATGATTTGATTTTACTTTCAGGATTATTATAGTAATGCTCCATAAGGTATGGTGATTTAATTGCAATTTCTCCTATATATTTATCTGGTAAGTTTTGATTCTTATCATCTAGAATTAAAATATCAGTTTTAGATAAAGCTTTACCAGAACTAACCATAGGTATTAAGTTTTCATTTATAGTTTTTTCTGCTCTCTGTAAACTGGTAAAAATATTTTTATCAATATAATCTATGGTAGGTTGATTAGTTGAAGTAACTGCAAAAGTATTTTCGGCCATTGCATAACATGTCCAGAAGACATTTTCATTTAGTAAATAATTTTTGAATTTTTCATAAAATATTTTATGGCTATTTGCCTGAATAGGTTCAGAACAGTTAATTAAACCTCTTACTGAGGAAAGATTGATATCATTTAATTCCAAATAAGGAATTTTTTGAGCCATATGATTATATGAAAAATTAGGAAGCCAGGATAATGTACCCTTATACTTAGTTATTGCATTTAATAACATTAAAGGTTTCTTTACCCAATCATGTGGGGACATTGCTACCAAGGGTATATTTTTAAGAAGAGGTAGAAAAAAGCATGCAATTAGTCCCATATCATGGTATAAAGGCAACCATGAAACAATAATATCATCATTTCTTATATCCAGTGTTTTATAATAAGCTTCAATTTGCAATATTAAAGATTTATGAGAAATTTCAACCCCTTTTTTTATTCCGGTTGTTCCTGATGAAAATTGGATAAAGGCAATCTCATTTTCATTTGGTATATGTTTAACAAAATCTGGATTATTATTATAAGATTCATCTAATTCAAATGATAAAATAGTCTGATTTGTAAAAATTTTATCAAAATAATTCTTTAATTCAGTGTAAGTTACAATAGTATTTGTTTGTATATTTGAAACAAGTTTTAATATATTTTCTGAATACAAAGAAATTGAATATTTATTTGAAGGATAAGGGAAATAAGATGGTATAAATCCACCCATTATAGCTCCAATATAACTGGTATATAAATCAATTGAGTGCTTTAAAATTATTATAATTTTGTCATTTTTATGGAGGCTTTTACTTGTATAATAATTTAGCCATTTAAGAGATTGGTAATAAATTTCTTGAAATGTGTAGCATTCATCTGGTTTATCAGGAAAAATAAGAGTAAGAATTTTATCATTCTTTAAGAAATTTTTCTCAAGCAATGAATTAATTGTATTAAACATTTAATTACCTTTTTCCAAAAAATTAATGTTCACATTATATCTGTAGTATTAGCCTGTGCCAAGATAACTGATATTTACAATAATTTTATTTGCTACTTTCTAGTAAAGCATGGCATTGTTAGAAAATAAGATTGGGATGAATAATATTCTTTACTGAAAATTTCCATAAGAATTATAGAAATAAAAGCTAACTGATAAAATGAAGGGTAAAAAAGAAAAGATAAGATTTCAAGATGTAGGTAATAAAAAAGTAATAGGAAACTTTGACGGAGGAAGTGTAACGTCAGATGCCGGAGGGCTATTATTAAGGGAAATAGAGCATGGCAGCTAGGTATTAAAAAGATTTTCAGAATGTTTCATAGATTACCGAAACTGGCATGAATATAGTGTAGAGCAACTTGTATCTCAAAGAGTTTATGGCCTTGCTCCGGGTTACGAAGATTTAATTGATCATGATAAATTACGATTTGACGCAACATTTCAGGCTCTTGTGGGTGAGAATTTAGCTGGTAGAAATACATTAAACCGTTTTGAATTAACAGATAGTAATGCCGATAAACGTACCCGTAACAAAAAAATAGTTCATGTACCTGAGTTTATAGAATCATTATTTACAAAGATATTTATTGATGCACATAATGAAGAATCATAAGTAATATTTAAAAGGCTTTATCAAATTTTAAGATTTGAGTTATACTTTATTTGATTTGAGATATTATTTAACTCAAGTTGCCACCATCATAAAGGAAGGATTTCAGACAAGCTGGAATGACGAACTGGTTGTGCTGGCTTAGTTCGGCATCTTTCTTAAAAACTTTAAGTAGCAACTCTTAGGTTATTTATATAAGAAAAACTTATAATAAGTTCATATAATGCATTTAATAAAAATTGAACAATGTTTAGATTTTATAGAAAACTTTGAAACCAAAAATATTGGTATTGCTTTTTTAGTAACTATTGGTAGAAGTGGTTCAAGTCTTCTTATGAGCCTTTTGGACTCTCATGAAGAAATATTAATGATTCCCCTTATTTTTTATTATTATCTGGATTGGGAAAAAATAAAGCAATTTAAAGACCATCCTGAAGTTTTAGCAAAAAACTTTATTTTTAATACATTTTCTTCTTTTAGTGAAGATAGACATTCTTCAAGTCTTGGGGAAAATAGAAATGAAACCTTTTCTTTAAAGAGAGATAAAATATTAGACGAATTAGTAAAAATACTTTTAGCACTTAAAAAAATCACCCGGAAGAATTTTTTTCTGGCTCTGCATTTATCATATGCAATAGTAGAAAATATTGATCTTTCTAAAATTAAAGTAATTGTTCAGCATCATCATTTTTTAATTGCTTCTTTTGCATATAAATATGAAAAAAATAGATTTACGGATAATTTTTCTGATGACCAGCCGTTTTTTGAAAATTTATTAAGTGATTTTTCAAATGTAAAAATTATATGTATGATCAGAAACCCTATTGACAATTATTATTCTACTTTAAAATTTTTAAAGTCTAAAAATGAGTTATTTGATATTAGTACCTTTTATTTTAGTTTTTTTGGGGTTTTATTCAACTTTAATATTTCAATAAAACAAAAAGAAGTAATGCAGGGAAATTTTAAATTTATAAAGTTTGAGTCTTTACATAAAAATACTATTGGAGTCATGAAAGAATTAGCTAGTTTTTTAAAAATCTCTTTTTCTGATATTTTGCTGAGAAGCACTAAAGATGGAAAATTGTGGTGGGGTAATAACCCTAATAATATTATAAATGGTACAAATCCCAACATAAGTCTTGATAAATGGAAAAATTGTTTAGATTCCCAATCTAAAGTAATTTGTTCTGTATTGATGAAAGATTTTGCCGCTAGATTTAATTATGAAATACCACTTTTTAGCGAAAAAGAAATTAAAATACACAAATTTATTGAAAAAGAATTTGAAAGTTATATTTATGCTCACTATAATGAGTTAAATGATTCAGTTAGTTTTAGTGATAATTATTTACTACTCAGATCAAAATTAATTAACTATTATTTAAACGTAAATTACAAGACTCTGGATTTAGAAGTAAATGTTGGTTCAATAAACTATAATGATATTGATTTTTTTATAAAACACTCTCTTGAACCAAACTTTATTCCACCAGAAAAAGGATATTTTATTTCAATTCAAAGTTGGGGTTACTGGTCCATTCCAGAATATCAGCTACGGTTTTTAAACCAAAACGCAGATATAATATGGGCAACTAGTTCTTATGTAAAAGAAAGTTTGATACATTCGGGTATTAATAATGAGATTATAGAAGTTATTAATATTGGGGTTAATTCTTCTGAACATTATTCTGATATAGCTCCTTTTTCTTTAAAAACAAATAAGGCATTTAAATTTTTTTATAGTGCAAATTTAGGCATAAAAAGTGCAGTTAATTTACTAATACAGGCTTATTGTGAAGAATTTTCTGCTTCTGATGATGTATGCCTGATTATTAGAAACCGGGATGTTGATGATCTTATAAGAACTCAAAGAACAACTCTTTTTAATGACTTTGATTTATCAATAAACAAAAAAATAAAAGATATAATAAAAAATTTATTAATCATTAAAAATTGCCCTGAGATAATTTTTATTGATGAGTTTTTATTTCAGGATAATCAGGCCGAAATAATGTCCTTGTATAAATCATCAGATTGTTTTGTTTACCCTTATTATATTGAAAGCATCGGAAAATATCTATTAGAAGCAATGTCATTTGGTTTACCAGTAATAACCAATGATAAAGGAACAGCCCTTGATTTTTGCAATGAAGATAATTCCTTCTTAGTTGAAACCGAATGGGAGGATACTGGCATAACCTCTTTTGCTGATATCCCTCTTGTCGATAATTTTTACCAGTTTATTCCTAATGTGAAATCTTTAAAAAAACAAATGCGTTATATTTTTGAAAATAGAGAAATTGCTTTAGAAAAAGGCCGAATAGCCAAAAAGTATGTTGAAGAACACTTTTTATTAAAACACATGTTTGAAAAGGCTATAGCTAGTCTTAACAGCTTAAAAGAAGCACCCGTTTTAAGAAAAAATATTGAAACAATTAAAACCGAATTATTTAATGAAGCCTTGATTTTAATCTCAAAAAAAGAATATGAAAAAGCCGAAAAAAATTTTGAAAGATTACTTTCTTATAATAACCATCCTGACTATTACTACAACCTTGGAATTTTACAATTAAAACAGAAAAAATATGAAGAAGCTGTCGAATCCTTTTCGGAAAGTATGGAACTAGGTTTAATCAATTATGACTTATGTTATAATTTAGCTCATTGTCTTGAACAGCTTGGTGACTTAGAGAATTCATCTTTATTCTTTGAAAAAGCGATTGAATACAAAAATAAATAAATTTAAAATATTTGAAAAACGTTTGTCTTTTTAATACAAGTAAAAAAGGACATTATTTAAGAAAATGGAGCTAAAGAACAAAACAGTTTTAGTTACAGGAGCTGATGGATTCATCGGTTCTCATCTTGTTGAGTCTTTATTAAAAAAATCTGCAAAAGTAAAAGCTTTATCTTATTATAATTCATTTAATTACTGGGGATGGCTTGAGGATATTGAAAATCTTAAGGAAGTAGAAGTTCTAAGCGGAGATGTCAGAGATCCGCATTACTGTAAAAATATTACCAAGGGAGTAGATATTGTTTTTCACCTGGCTGCACTAATTGGAATACCATATTCATATATCGCACCTGATAGTTATATTGATACAAATGTAAAAGGAACTCTTAATATCTGTCAGGCGGCAATAGAAAATAACTGCCAGAAAATAATTCATACTTCCACCAGTGAGGTATATGGCACAGCGTTATATATACCTATTGATGAAAAACATCCTCTTCAACCACAATCCCCTTATAGTGCCTCAAAAATTGCGGCAGATGCAATTGCCATGAGCTTTTTTTATACCTTTAATTTGGGGCTTACTATTGCCAGACCTTTTAACACATATGGCCCAAGGCAATCAGTACGGGCAGTAATACCAACAATTATCACTCAGATTGCCAGCGGTAAAAAAGAACTTCAGTTAGGTAATGTTATGCCTACCCGTGATTTTAATTTTGTTAAAGATACCTGTAAAGGATTTATTACACTGGCGGAAAATGAGAATGCCAAAGGTGAAACGGTTAATATCGGTTCTAATACTGAAATATCAGTAAAAGATACCTTTAATCTTATAAAAAAACTAATGAATAGTGATGCTGTACTTATTGAAGATAAGCAGAGATTCAGACCAGATAATTCAGAAGTAAACAGGTTATGGTGTGATAACACGAAAATAAAAAAACTAACAGGCTTTGAACCTGAATACAGCCTGGAAAATGGTCTGGCTGAAACAATAAACTGGTTTATAAAGCCTGAAAATTTAAGTAAATATAAAGTAGATATATACAATGTCTAAAAGAGCCGTAATTCTGGCAGGTGGCCAGGGAACCAGACTAAAGCCTTATACAGTTGTTTTACCAAAACCACTTATGCCTATAGGTGAGTACCCTATTCTGGAAGTAATTATTAAACAACTGGCTTATTTTGGATTTACTCATGTAACAATGGCTGTAAATCATCTTGCACAACTTATTCAGGCATTTTTTGGTGATGGAAATAAATGGGGGCTTAAAATAGATTATTCTCTTGAAGATAAACCACTTAGTACTATGGCCCCATTGAAGCTCATTACAGATTTACCAGATGATTTTTTAATAATGAATGGTGATATTCTGACAGATTTAAATTTTAAAGAATTTTATGAATATCACATTAAAAACAAAAATATTTTTACTATTTCTTCTTATCAAAGAGAACTAAAAACTGATTATGGAGTACTTGATACAGATGAAAACGGCAAACTTTTTGGCTTTAGAGAAAAACCGGTATTGAAATATAATGTTAGTATGGGTATTTATATGGCAAACAGGCAAATTTTAGATTCGATACCTGAAAATAAGGCCTATGGGTTTGATCAGTTAATGGTTGATTTAATAAATGCTGATAAGCCAGCAAGTGTAAAAGTATATAATGGATACTGGTTGGATATAGGTAAGCCTGATGATTACATACAGGCTATAGACGAATTTGATAATAATAAGAGTTTATTTTTAAAATAATATGTGGAAAATTCCTTTATTTGATTTAAATTATACACATGAAGAAACAGATGCTACTGTTGAAGTTTTAAATTCAAGATGGCTGGTTTCGGGGCCAAAGGTAAAAGAGTTTGAAGATAATTTTGCCAGTTATCTTGGGCATGGTGTTAAAGCCTGTGCTGTTACTAACTGTACTGCGGCTTTACATATGTCTCTTCTTGTAGCAGGTATCAAAGAAGGGGATGAGGTAATAGTTTCTTCTTTATCCTTTGTCGCGGCCTTAAATGTAATTTCAGTAGTAGGTGCTACTCCTGTTCTTGCAGACAGCAAATCATTTTCAGACTGGAATATTTCTGTTGAAGATGTTTCCAGAAAAATTAGCTCTAAAACAAAAGCTGTTATAGTGGTTCATTATGCTGGTTACCCAAGTGATTTGGATGAACTACAGAAATTGTGCCAGGAAAAAAATATTATTCTGATTGAAGATGTTGCACATGCTATTGGAGCTGAATACAAAGGCCAGCAATGTGGTACATTTGGTGATATTTCATGTTTTAGTTTTTTTGGTAATAAAAATCTTTCTACTGGTGAAGGGGGAATGATCGTTACAAAAAAAGAAGAGCTTGATAAAAAGGTAAGATTATGGAGATCTCATGGTATGACTTCGATGACTGTAGACAGACATGAGGGAAAAATAATCTCTTATGATGTTTTACAACCCGGACTTAATTACCGGATGACTGAAATAACAGCTGCTATTGGTCTTGTACAATTAAGAAAACTGGATAAAAGTAATAAAGTAAGAAAAGATTTAACAGCAGCCTATCATAAATCACTATCTGAAATTAAAAACTTAATCATACCCTGGGCTAATCTTGAATCATATAAAACATCCTCTTATCATATTATGCCTGTTCTTTTGCCTGAAGGAACCGAACGGTTAAAGGTTATAAATGATTTAAAATCTGAAGGGATTCAGACAAGTATTCATTATCCGTCTTATAAAAACTTTTCTTATTATAAAGAGCTTTTAAAGGATAAAATAGAAGTAATTGAGCAGGTTTGTCAGAGAGAATTAACTCTGCCACTTTACCCTGATATGAAAATAGAATCTGTTTATCAGGTTTGTGAAGCGATGAAAAAATCTCTTAAATGATTAACTGTGATAATAATGAATTCTCTATAAAAATTAGTTTTCTTGAATGGGATACAAACATTCTGGGCATTAAATCCGGTTATCTGGAAATTATAAAAAATAATTCTGATAATTTTTCAGGCCTTAATAATTTAATTCAACAGGCTATGCAAAATGCCAGGGATGAAGGTTATGAATTTTTAACGGCCAAAATTAAATCAGAAGAAATTGAAATAGTTAATTTATGTATAAAAAATAATGGTGATTTAATAGATACAGAATTAACTTTTCATAAATATAAACAACATAACTCCGGAGTACCAGAGACCTGTTTTCGGAGTACCGAAAATAATTCATCTAATTTATTACAAAAAAAAGATTTTTCTATCCAAAAATTTAAAAAATATTGGCATGACTCATTTTATAACCTTTCCGGTACTTTAAATAACAGCCGTTTTTTTATTGATAAAAAAATTGGCCCTGAGCTGGCAAATAAAGTCTGGAAAGAATCTATTTTTAACAGTTGCAACGGTCGGGCAACATATACCATTGTTTGCTTTGATCAGGATAAACCTGCCGGACTGATTAATGTTTTTGAAAAAGACAATATTTCCGATATTTTTTTGATCACTTTATTTCCAGAATATCAGGGACATGGCTTGGGTAGTATGATGCTTGATTTTTATGACTCAAATCTTGATAACTTCATTTCTGAACAGATTGTTGAAACACAACTAATTAATTACAATGCCCAGAGATTTTATTCTAAAAAAGGATATAATAATGTTAGTGCAAAACACACGATACATTTTTGGGCTTAAATCTTAAGAGCATAAATAATGATAAATAAAAATATCCCGATAAATAAAGGTAATTATTCTCTTGATACTACTGAAAGAGAAAAAGAATTTGAACGAAAACGAGGGCTGGGTCATGAAAAAGAATATCAGCAAAATCGTAAAGAATGGACAGAATTTGCAAAATCACAGTATATAGCAGATTACCCTTTACTGGTTGATATTGAATTAGCTTCCCTTTGTAATCTGAAATGCCCTATGTGTTATACAATAACAAAGGAATTTAAAAAATTAGTCAATGCCACATTAATGGATTTTGAGCTATTCAAAAAAATTGTTGATGAGATAGCTGGTAAAGTCTTTGCTATAAGGTTAAGCCTTAGAGGTGAATCCACTTTACACCCAAAATTTGTTGATGCTATCAGGTATGCAAAAGAAAAAGGAATTAAAGAAGTTTCATCACTTACTAATGGAAGCAAGCTAAAAGGTGACTATGCAAGAAAGGTAATTGAGGCGGGCATAGACTGGATTACATTTTCAATTGATGGGATCAATGAAACATATGAAAAAATTAGAAAACCAACAAAGTTTGCTCAGATAATGTCTAATCTTGAAGAAATAAAAAGAATAAAAGCTGAGTTAAATACTGAAAAACCAGTAATAAAAATACAGGGAATCTGGCCTGCGATTGAGGAAAACCCTTCTGAGTATTACAATAAGCTGGCTCCCTCCAGTGATTTGATGGCATTTAACCCACTGATAGATTTTAGTTATCCTATTCCTTTGGATCAAATAGAATATGAAGAAAATTTTTCCTGTGCTCAATTATACCAACGTTTAGTAGTGGGAGCT
>CAYRDV010000123.1:0-15046 GCA_964422885.1 uncultured Candidatus Sericytochromatia bacterium | reverse complement strand
TAAACAAAGCTTGCTACAGTGTACTTAAGCTTTTTAAGAGTATCAAAATCAACCTTGGCTATATCACTTATCTGATCATCATTTTTTTCGATCTCTAATTTTTTTAGCTTAAATATAATAATTGACATGTCCATTACATTGGGAAAATCATTACCAGAACGGGCAAGCTGGTGTAAAAGGGTAAATTTTATTATTGCATCTTCAGGTATACCATATTTCATCAGTAGTCTTAAATCTTCAATATTATCAAAATCAAATGTTCCCAGAGAATCTGAAATATACTGATGAAGTGTTGAAAGTGACTGTTTTGCCAATTCCAGTTTTTGTTTATTATCTTCAATTTTTTGTTCAGGAGTTAACTCTTCTTCTTCCTCAAAAGGGGCATCTTCATCAAAATCTTCTCCCAAAAAATATTTTACTTTAGACTTAAACTTATCCCTTATTTTATACTCTTCAATTTCTTCAAGTTCTGTTTTGGATTTTGTTTTTAAAACTTCTGATTCCTCCTCAAGAGGAGCTGACTCCATTTCTTCGTCAATTTCTTCCTCTTCAGGTTCTTCACCAAGCATGTACTGGTATGCTGCTTTAAAAGCCTTAAACCGGTCTTCAGATTTTCCAACTTCTTCTTTTTTATGTTTTTCTTCGGTCTGTTTTGCTCCAGCCATTGCTTCCCGTTGTTTGATAGCTTCATTACGGTCAACTTTGGCTGTTTCGTTTAATTTAGTGGTTTGTATATTAAGGCTTTGAGCAAGATTTCCGGGTCCCGTTCCTACATCAGTCATAATATTTCCTCATAAATTTCGCCTTTTACTCAAATTGTATTCCAATTATTATGGCAAGATCAACTATGTGTTAAATTTAATTAGTTAGATAAATAATTTTTGAAATAGTATTTTAATTAGGAAAATGAAGAAAAGGCAATTTAAAAGAATAACTTTAATTTTAACTATAATGTCCTGCTTATTTTTTTGTCAGGCAGAAAAAGTGATTTTAGAAAAAGAATCCCTTTATAATAATATCAGGGTTATTGATGAAGGAAGGTTTCTTTCACTTTATTGTGGTAATGGACATCAATCCATAATGGATAAGGTTCATCCTGACAGGCTGGTTTTTAATTATACAAAAACAATGATGGCTGCTTTTGCCTTTAAAAAAGAGCTGCCTTCAGACATTCTGCTTATAGGAGAAGGTGGCGGTTCACTTCCAAAAACAATTCAAAAGCATTTTCCAGATATAAAGCTGGATATTGTTGAAATTGATCCTGAAGTAGATAAAGTTGCCCAAAAATACTTTTTGTTTAAACCATCAAAAAATACTAAAGTATTTACAATAGATGGCAGAATGTTTGTCAAAAAATCAGCTAAAAAATATGATATTGTTATGCTTGATGCCTTTCGTGGAGGATACATTCCTTATCACTTGCTAACAAAGGAATTTTTTACAGAGGTAAGAGAAATTCTTAAACCAGGAGGTTTTGTAATATCAAATACTTTCAATAGCTCAAAAATTCGTGATATGGAAACAAATACCTACTTTTCAGTGTTTAAAAATATTTATGAATTAATTGCTACTGGAAGCGGAAACAGAATATTATTTGCTGATAATAATAAGCCTTTAGCTAAAAATGTACTTATCAGAAGAGCTAAAGAGCTTGATCAAAAATACCAGTTTAAAGGTATAAGTTTAGAGAATATAATAAATAATCAATATAAATTATTACCATATGAAAACTCTGATGATATATTAACTGATGATCATTCACCCGCAGAATTACTTGCAGATTAAGGAAAAGTATGAATAACAAAAGCTTTTTATTAATGATTGCTTTTATTTGCGGAGCAGTTGTAATGGGAATTGAGTTGGTGGGTAGTCGTATCCTATCTCCTTTTTTCGGAAACTCTATTTTTGTCTGGGGAAGCCTGATTAGTGTTTTTATGGGAGCACTTAGCCTTGGTTATTACATCGGAGGCTGGTATTCAGATAAAAACCCTAGTATTAACAAACTGGCAATGATTATCTTTTTTTCGGCAATTTTTATCCTTTTGATTCCTGTATTTGGAAAAAGCATCAATAATTTTATTTCTGGCTTAAATCTTGATGTTCGCTGGGCATCGTTATTTTCCTCATTAATACTGTTTTTTGCACCGATTGCCGCTTTAGGTGTTGTTTCTCCCTATATTATAAAAATGAATACCAGTGAGCTGGATAAAATAGGAATGAGTGCTGGTTCCGTATATGCTATATCTACATTGGGAAGTATTATCGGAACTATTGCCACTTCCTTTTACCTGATTTCTTTAATTGGTGTCAGTGCCATATTTTATTGCTATGGCATTTTATTAATAATAATTTCAATATTAATGGTAACAGTGGGTATATTAAGTAAAAAAAAATCATTATTACAAGATAAATGCCAATATTTATAATATATCAAACTAAAAATTATATAAGTATTTATAAATTAAAAAAAAATCTCATTATTTTATATATGAACTTTTTATCATATGAATTGACATTCATACATTAGCATTATATAGTTGGGTTATGTATGATCTGTAGCTCATATGAATAGTAATTAATATAAGGAATAAATAATGGATAATATAGTTGGGACACCTGTTAAAGGAGAAAACTTTAAATATAGAGATAAAGTCGTAAATGAAATACTTGAGCTTTTGTTAACAGGAAATAGTGTACTACTAATAGGATTAAGACGTATAGGCAAAAGTAGTATTATGCATGCTATTAAAGATAGAGGACCTAAAAATTGGATAATAACTTACCATGATGTACAAGCTAAAAGTTCACCTTCAGAATTTTTTTCTATTTTACTTAGCAGTATTAGTAAAAGTTCATCAATAGATCAAATAACAAGTATATGGTCACAATCTAAGATTATTCCAAACAAATTAATTAACTTTATTAAAACAAGATTTTCTAAATTAGGCGCATTGGAAACAGAAGTTGAATTAAGAGAACAAATTATTGATTATTGGGAGCCTTTGATGTCTGGTATTGAGGCTATAATATTCAAGTCAAAAGAGCCTGTTATAATAATCCTTGATGAATTCCCCATTTTTATTGAGAGAATGTTAAATAATGGAATTTCACCTAAAGTTGTACAGGACATACTTGGTCAGTTAAAAAGGTGGAGAGGAGAATACAGCAATTTTAAATTACTTATAGGTGGTTCTATAAGTTTAGATCAAGTTTTATCCAGATATAATATAGAAGCATCGACAATTAACGATTTCTCAAGATATTCACTTGAGCCTTTAAGTAAAGAAGAAGCAAAAAATTTTCTTATAGAATTAGCTAATTCTTGCCAATTGAATTGGTATACAGAAATTTTAGTAAATGAAACTCTCGAACTACTTCAAGACTATTATCCATTTTTTTTACAAGCATTTTTTATGCAAATAAGACAAAGATATGAACCAAAAAAAAATACCTTATTAGATATTTTTGAAAATAAATTTATTCCTTCAATTAATAAAAGTTTTTTTGAGCAATTCTTAAATAGATTAGAAAAAAATTATAATGCATCTGAGCAGGCTATAAGCAAGAAACTATTCAATTTTATAGTAAAAAAAGAAAATTATATAATTAACGAATCTGAAATAAAAAGCTTTTTTACAAATTTAGGCTCATTAGATTTTGAACCAAATGATCTTATACATAACTTAGTATCCGATGATTTTCTAATCATTAATAATCGAACAAAAGAATTTACATTTGCAACTAATCTTGTGGCCCATTGGTGGAAATTAACGAGGAGATTATAGTTTTGTATAACATATCACGCTTCAATCCTTATTCAATGGATAATGATTTAATTTTAAAGCTTAATACAGGTAGAGAAAAAGATTTTAACTTCGTATTAGATATTATTAAAAATAATATAAAACGCAAAGATTCAATTCAGCACATTTTACTTAATGGGCCAAGAGGAATGGGTAAATCATTTTTTCTTATATTACTTGATATTAAATTAAAGGAATTAAATTTAGCAGACTTTGTTTTATTACCAGAAGAACAGGTAAATATATATCAACCAGTTGATTTAATCAGAGAGGTAAAAAATCATTTTTTAAAAAAAGAATTTCCCCCGTCAATTAGTAATTGGTTTTATGAAGGTAAAGAAGCTTGGGATAAAGAAGTTAATGGCCTAGAAAAACTTATGGCTGAATCAAAGTTCTCGCATCTTGTTGTGGCCATAGAAAACCTGGATTTATTATTGGGAAAAGGTGGTGCATTTGAAACCGATGAAAATCAATATATATTACGTGAGTTTTTAACTAAAACAACATCAATAACTTTAATTGCAACAACAATTTATCCTGACTTGGATTCAAATTATGATAAAGCATTGTTTCATTTTTTTGCAAAACATGAACTTCAACCTTGGGAAGAAGAACATCATAGAAATTATTTTATGAAGAGGCTTAAATTAGAAAGCTTAAATAAACAAAATAATATTGAATTTTCTGAAGCTCAACTTAAAGCTTTAATCCGGTTTACAGGAGGAAGTCCTCGCCTTACTGTAATTATGGTTGACATATTAGTTCATGATAATTTAAATTCAACAACAAAAACCTTGGAACGTGTCATTGATGATCTTACACCTTTCTATCAGGATTTATTAGCTAGGATTCCTCCAAGGTCAAGATTATTATTTGATGCATTAATAAGAGGAGGAGAACCATGTTCTCAAAGCGATATGGCAGATAGAGTTAATGCAATGAAACAAAATCTTATTTCGCAAGGTTTTGGGTGGCTTATTACTAACAATTACTTAATCGTTGATTCTCCTATAGGAGTAAAGCAAAGGCTTTATTCAGTTAGAGATCGGCTCTTTGTGCATTTCTATCAAATGAGATATATAAATCATGGAACAGGAAAAAGTATGCTCGCAAGTATGAGTGAATTTCTTACAAGATTTTATAATAGAGCTGAATTAAAAAATAAAGCAATTGATTTATATGAAAAAGGTTTTGAATATGAAAGCCAGCATTTAATAAAACTAGCATTTGAACAATCTAATTTAGATATGGATAAATTGCCCTGGAAAGATGATTTCAATGCTTTAATAAAAACATTTGAATTTGCTTCTATTGAAGAAAAGCAAGACACTACAGAGTTAGAAAAAACACTTAAAACTTATAATAAAGAATTGGAATATTTTATTCAAACTAATGATTTAAAAAAACAAACAAAGAAGCAAGAAGAAATAGGCTGGTGTTTAAGAAAACTAAAGCGATACAATGATGCAATAGAGATTTTTAAAAAATCACTTAACTCTTTAAATAAAGATAAAAATTTTAAAGATCAAGCCTGGATTTTAACCCAAATTGGTTTATGTTTTGAAGATTTAAATTCTTATAATGAGGCACTTGAATATTATAAAAATGTTTTGGAGCTATATACTAAAGAAAATAATACTAAAGAACAAGCTTGGATTTTCTCACAAATTGGTTTATGTTTTCATGAGCTAAATTCTGATAATGAATCAATTGAATATTATAATAAAGCTTTGGAATTGTATATTAAAGAAAATAATATAGAAGACCAGGCCAGAGTTTTAGTACTAAAAGGGATTTGCTTAGAAAATTATGATGAAGCAATTGAATATTATAATAAGGCTCTGAATTTATATACTAAAAAATTGAATTCAAAGAATAAAAAAATAATTATTTCAATAAAGGTATCAATAGCATTAACGTTATTTAAACAAAAAAAATACAAAGAAAGCCTAGAAAAATTAAATGAGGCAAACAAAGAGTGTATAAAAAATAAGGAATTTAATAATCAGGCTTCAATTTTTTTCTTTATAGGTGTTTGTTTAATTGAATTAAATAAGCATGAAGAAGCATTAGAGCCACTTAATAAATCTGTCGAATTGTATACTAAAGAAAATGATTTTAGTCACCATGCTTTTAATTACAAGCTAATAGGTTTATGTTTAGAAAAACAAAGAAAATACGACATTGCTTTGGAAGCCTATCAGAAAGCAATTAATTATTCTTCTGAAGATGAACAAGGCGATATTTTCAAGCATATTGGGGTTTGTTTAGGACAACTAAACAGATATACAGAATCTTTAGAGATATTTAACAAATCACTGGATAGTTTTATTAGTTTGGGAAATTTAGAAGAGCAAGCGTTTATACATTATCAAAAAAGTATTTATTTAGATAAATTAGGAAAGAATCAAGATGCCTTAGAAGAAATAGACTTATCCCTAAAAATATATATAGATAAAGAAAATTTTGAATGGCAAGCAATAACTCTTAGGCAATTTGGTTACTGTCTATCAAACTTAGACAAATATCCAGACGCAATTGAGAAACACAAGGAATCTATTAAGCTTTTTAATGAAGAAGTTAAGACTATTCATATTAATGAGTTAGCTTGGAATTATAGACAAATGGGATTTTGTTTAGAGCAGTTAAATAGGTATGAAGAGGCTTTAGATGCTTTTGATAACTCTATGAAATTATATTCTGAAGATGAGAATTTTAATGAACACAAAGGATGGCTCTCTAGGCATATGGGAAGATGTTTAGGTAATTTAAAAAGATATATTGAAGCTTTACCTTTACTTGAATCTTCACTAAATTATTATATTTCAATGAAAAACTTAGACGAACAAGCCTTTATTCTTAATGATATAGGTTGGTTTCTCAGAGAATCAGGGTTTTATATTGAGTCAATAAACACACTTAAAAAAGCTAACGATATCAATGTTAAGAGAAATTATCTTAATAATCAAGCACATAACTTACAACAAATTGGATTTTGTTTTGGACAATTAATCAGACATGAAGAAGCTTTAGAGCCTTTATATAAATCAATAGAAATATTTAATAATGTAAAAAATAATAAAGATAATGCATTAAGTTACTTGACGTTAGCTTTTAGTTTATGGAAGTTAGGAAGACAAGATGAGGCATTAAAAGCACAAAACAAAGCCTTGGAATTATTTATTCAAGAAAACGAAGTTGAGGGGCAAATAATAAGTTTAGGTCAATTAGGAGTTTATCAAGGCAAGTTAAAACAGTATGAAACAGCAATAAATACATTAAATAAGGCTCTGGAGTTATCTAATAATAGTGGAAAATATAATTTTAAACTCTGGCTCCTAAGTGAATTATTTAGTCATAATTTATTATTTGGTAAAGAAGAAGTGGCCTGGGAAATAATAGATGAAACTAGTTTTATAGATAATAATTATAAAATATTTAACCAAATTGGTAAAGTAATCTATCATTACGGGATAAAAAATGAAATAGCAAAGGCTTATTCAGAGGGGCATAAAATATTTGAAAATATATACAAGCGTAGAGACAAACTTACTCCTTATATAGTCATTCAGCAAATATTTTTATATATTTTAAATCCTAAAGTAAATTTGTCATTGATTGAAGACTTATTTGAGGATGCCGTAAATATATTTGGACAAAATATTAAAATAGAATTGTCTGGAATTTATGGAATTATTATTTATTTAAAATCAAATAAAAATCCCAATGTTATTTTAAATATGGAGCCTGATGTACGAAGAGTTGTGGAAACACTAATTAAAGAAATGGATTTATAGATAATGTTATTTATAAAGTATTAAAAAGAAAAAAATGCACGTAAAAGAATTAAATCCTGAATTGTGGCCAGACCTGGAAAAATTATTTTCTTCATCAACAGAGGAATGTAATAGTTGCTGGTGTATGAATCACCGTTTAAAACCGGAAGCAGTGGTAACAGGAGAAAAAGCAAAAAATCAACTAAAGGAATTGGTATTAAATAATCAGGCCTTTGGTGTAATTGCCTTTGATAATGCTAAACCTGTTGGTTGGTGCGGTTTTGACAGAAGGGCTGATTTATTTGGGCATGATTGTACATATCCTTTTGAATACAAAGATAAAAATATAATCTGGTCAATACATTGCTTTTATGTAAAACCTGATTACAGAGGAAAAGGAATATCAAAACTGTTAATAAAAGAGAGCATGAAAATTTTGGAAAAATACAATGCAAAAGAAGTTGAAGCTTACCCAACATTACCAGAAAATCTAATAGAGAACAGAGAGCAGGTAGAAAATTTTTCTGGAAATTATCAAACATTTATAAAAAACGGATTTGAATTGAAAGAAAAAATAAATAACTTTTATTCCCGATTGGTAAAAAAACTTAATTACTAAAAAATTTAATATCCCTGCATTGGCTTTCCTTTGTGTTTATTGTAATATTTAAACATTCTTTACTTTAGATTGAGGTAAAAATGAAAAACATACTGATTGGCCCGTTTAAAAGAGACTATGAATCCAAAGATATTATCTCCAGCTATGAGGTTTTGGGTGATTATGCAGCATCACCTGATGTTCTTACCTTTAACCAGATGGTTTTAATAGATGATGAATCTATTTCCACTTCTTTTAATGATATTCTCTATAATTTACCTTTTAGCTGGAGGCCAGACTATATTATTTTCTGGGGTGTTGATAAAGAAATTATTCCAGATGAGCTTGAAGAGTCAGAGTATCCGGTCATTGGCGTTGTTTTAAACTGGGACATGGCATTTGATGCAGTTTCAAAAAATATGAGCAGATTCGACTGGGTTTTTACTGATAAAAAAGGAGCGCAGATTTTTAAAGACGCTGGTTTTAGTAATGTTAGCTCAATACAGCTAAGAGGTTTTTCGCCAAATTTAACCAGAAAAATAGGGCGACCTTTTAAAGAAAAAAATTATGATATCACTTTTATCGGAGATTTAAGCTCTGAGTTACATGGAGAAAGAAATAAACTTCTTTACAGAATTCTTAAATTGTCTGATAAGTATAAAATAAATATAGCCACTGAAGTATATGGAAATGATTATGTTAACCTGATAAATTCAAGCAAAATTGTTTTTAATCATTGTAATAAACAAGAAGCAAATTCCCGTTGTTTTGAAGTACCTGCCTGTGGCTCTTTACTTTTTGTTGAGGAAGAAAACCTGGAAATAAGGGATTATTTCAATGATAAGGAACATTGTATCTTTTATAATAATGATAATCTGGAAGAATTGTTGAAATACTATCTTGAAAACCCTGAAGAATCTGAGAAAATAGCTAATCAGGGTTATGAAAAGGTACAGGAATACAGTTATGAAAATATGTTTTCATATCTGGTAAGTGAAATTGAAAAACTGGATTTTAATGAGCTTAGAAAAAACCGGACATTTAGAGAAATGCATCGTCTGGAAAAACATAAAGCAATAGCAAAGCAGGCTCTTCAGAGCGTTGTTCCTGGTAAATTTTATATCGTAGAACGTGAATTACAGGGCGCTCTGGATATTTATAGCTCTGAACCTGAACTATTAAATAATCTTGCTGTAATATATGCCAATGCTTATTTTACTTTAATGAATAAAGAAGATAAAAAATTACTTCATTCTTCTATAAAGTTTCTTAATGATGCTATCGGGTTTTCTCCCAGTTATGCAGTTGCCCGTTTTAATCTGGGCTGCATATACTATCTTGATGGTGAATATAAAAAAGCTGAAGATATACTTAATTCCTGTATTATGTGTATATCAACCGCTCCTGAAGAATCAATAGAGCTAAAAGGTTTTTATTATATTCCCCCAAATATTTCTTTGCATGATGATTTCAAAATGGAATGGGAAAAAGCTACTTATACCTACTTTAATAATGAAAATGATTTAAGCTATGGATATTGTGATTTGTTAATGCAGAGGGCATTTGAAATATTAGGTGATATAAGTGCCAAAAATTTTGATTTGGAGCTTGCCGAAGAAATGTATAAAAACTCAATACAGGTAAAAGATAATATTGGTTATATTAAATTTAAGCTCGGTAAAGTTCTTGAGATGGCTGGAAATTATCAGGAGGCTTACGATTATTATAACGAGATGATCAAAGATAAACCACTTTATCTGGAAACATGGGTTAATCTGGTGAAAATACTTGATAAAGTAGGTAAAATGGATGATTATGAAGCTACTAACCTTTTAGCTCTTGAGATTTCCAAACTATCTCCATTATATGATCAATTTAAAAAAGAGTTAAGTCGGAATCTGACAAAAATACTTTAAAAAGAATAATTCATCACATCCTATTTGTTAGGGCGACCTGGCGGCTCGACCCGACATGATTATTGATATCTGGCAGTAAAACCCTGGTATCCATAACTTGTAACATATGAGTAAGGTAAATAACCGTACCCCTGAGCACCCCATTGTGTACCCCATGAATTGCGGATTATCAGCTGTTGCTTTTGTTCATTATAGCCCACACATAACACGAAATGCCCTCCATGATCTTTATCTCCAGCTTTGGGAGATGGCATAACAATATTACCATTTGAACCAGTATGGAAAATACTTTCATAGATCTCCATCAGAAAAACAACCGGCATTCCCTTTGCCAAAGCTTCCTTCATACCAGCAAGGGAGGTTACTTTGGTAATACCCTGACTCAGTCTTAAATTTTGGGCCTTTTTTACTAAAAGTGGTGGTGGTGCTTCTGAAAGAAAAGCATTATAAATATTAATATTTTGCATTTGCTGTAAGGTTGGGAAAGGAAAATCTGTTTCTGGAACCATTCCTACATTTACGGTAACATCTTCTATTGTTTTGAGATATACTCCGGCATCCTTACCAAGGGAATTGTCTTTCATCCTGGCAAAATTCCAGACGAATCTGGGTGAAAGCGGGGTCTGGTTTCCTTTTTTGCGTAAAAGGTATTCGGCTAATCCATGAGCAGTAGCAAAACCACCACAGGCATTACTATGTCCCTGGTTATAAATTGGCGGTAATCCAGCTCCCCTTAAATCAATGTTATTAGGTAAAAATGAATTAAAGTTTAATCCAGATTCTGAGACGGTTAGTTTATTTACACCTTCAATTTTGGCTCCAAGACCATAATATAAAGGTTTTTTATCCGAGGCTTCTTGAGAAACTGATGATTGTGTCACTGCTTCAAGCGATGCTGTTAATTCCGGTGCTTGTGTACTACAGGCAATCAGGCTAAGTTGAAGTAAAAACATTGATGCAAATGAAAGTATATTTTTCCTAAACATTAAATTTTCCTCTTGATTCTCTACTTATTTAATCTTTATAGGTTTACAAATTAAGTACTTGTTACAATTAAACAAAATTTAGGTTTAAAATAAACAAAATTTATAATTGATCACTATCATCTTTTTATCAGATTTCTATCATTTCTGAAAACTCTTTGGAATATTAATATTTACTGAGAATTAAATTTATTCTAAATAAATGCTATAAAATTTCAGGTATGAGATATTGTGAGAAATGAAATAAATGTTAATGGAAAAAACAGAAAATAAATCAAAAGTGAGTAAATTTGTTTCTTCAAAAAGGCTTTTTATTATTTCAGGTATAGTGCTTATTCTAATTGTGGTTGGGACCTCAGTATGGTTTTCCCGAAAAGGTAATCAGAATATAAAAACACAACCAGTCAGTAAACATGACCTGAAAGAAATAATTGATGTGAGTGGTGCAGTCGAATCGGAGCAGGATATCATTATAAAATCTGTTGCCAGCGGCATCATTATCAATAGATTTATCCAAGAAAATTTTCGGGTTGGTAATAAAACACCATTACTGGTAATTGATCCACAACAGCAAAAGCTTCATCTAAATCAAGCTCAGGTAAATGCTCTGGCGGGACGTATGCAGGCAGAAACTGAACTTGCCAATGCCCAAAAAGCTCTTGTTGATGCCGAAGCAAGGCATAAATTAAATGTTGAACAGATTGAAAACCAAATTGATAAATCAGAAAGTGCCATAAAATTTTTGGAAAAAGAAGTAATTAGAAATCAGAAATTATTACAACAGGAAGCAATACCAAAACAAACGATTGATAATCAAAAACAGCAACTGGAGCAGGCAAAAATTGATCTACAGACAGTAATCAGTAATATCCAAAAGGTAAAAGATGAAAAAGGAGAAATTACTGCGGCCCAAAATAGGGTTAATCAATCCAGAACAGCTTTGAATAATAGTATAAAACAGGGGGAAGCGTCAATTTCCATTGCCAAAGACACTCTGCAAAGAACAACTATTTATGCTCCTTTCAGTGGTACAATTACGAGATGGATAATCAATAATGGTGATTATGTCTCACCAGGAATGTCCCTGGCCCGTTTTCAGGATCTTGAACAGTTAAGGCTAAAATTGCCAATTAATGAGCTTGATTTACCAAAGATAAGGTTAAATGATCCGGTTAATATTGTATTTGATGCTTACCCAGAAAAAATATATCACGGTATTATTACCTGGATTAGTGAATCCAGTGTAATTGATAATGAGAATGTTCAGACTTTTCCGGTAAAAGTTAAATTTGATAACCCCAAACACCTGATAAAACCGGGTATGAGTGGTGATGCCCAGATTACCGTTTCGGAAAGGAAGGGCGTTATTTCGATACCGATTAATTCTATTCATAAACAGGATTCTAAAATAATGGTAAATATTCTGGAAAATAATAAACCCAAAGAAGTAGAAATAAAGCCTGGTTTTAGTACTTTGGAATATCTTGAAGTTCGTTCAGGTTTAAAACCGGGAGATCAGCTGATTATAGAAGAGGAAAAAAATAAATAGCGATGAGCGGAGATAAAATTATCATCCGTATGGAAAGGCTTAATAAGGTTTATGGTGGGGCTGTTCCTTATCATGCTTTACATGATATTGATTTAATAATCAGAGAATCAGAAATGGTCGCCATTATGGGTACAAGCGGTTCAGGTAAATCTACTCTGATGAATGTTATGGGGTGCCTTGACAGACCAACTTCCGGTGAATATTTTTTAAATGAAAAGGCTATTTCAGAATACTCTGATAATGAGCTGGCAGATGTTCGTAATACTCAGGTCGGTTTTGTTTTTCAAAATTTTAATCTGTTACCACGCTATTCTTCGCAGAAAAATGTTGAGTTACCTTTGCTTTATAGCCCAATACCAGTTAAAGAACGTGAGAAAAGAGCTGTTGATGCATTAACAAGAGTCGGGCTTGCTGATAGATTAAAAAATCGTCCAACCGAGCTATCTGGTGGTCAAAAACAAAGAGTGGCAATTGCCAGAGCCGTAGTAAATTACCCTTCTATTGTAATGGCAGATGAGCCAACAGGTGCACTTGATACAAAAACAAGTGTTGATATCATGAGGCTTTTTCAGATACTAAACAGAGAAGGAATTACTTTAATAATTGTTACTCATGAGCTGGATATTGCCAAATTCTGCCGAAGAATGATCAAGATGCAGGATGGAAGAATTATTGATGATCATCCGATTGATCAAAATTTACTTTAATTAAATAAGGCTTTTGAAAAAATCAGGGTGTAGTGACAACTATTGTCGGACCTGGCTGTGTAGAAGGTGGCACAGGTTGAGTTACAGGAGGATTAACTGGTTTGGTTGTATTGGGAGGTGTATTACCAGTATTATTAGAACCAGTATTAACACTTGTAACTGACTTAATAATCTCACCTACTTCTTTGGTATAGATCTGGAACTCATCTGGCTTTTTCCAAAATTTCCAGCCTCTTGAATCAAGAAGCTCATCATTATTTTTATCATATGTAGTTTTTATAAATTTTGTAATTTCATCTGGAGTTGTAAAGCCATCATGATTTACATCAGAAGCAAAAAACAACTTTTCCATTGTATAGGTTGTAGTTGTCAGGCTACTTTTACCATCACGGGTGGAGAAAGAATTTGAATATCTGTGATTCTCATTTCTGTGAATCAGATTTTTCAAAAAAGTATTGGTGTCTCTATAATCTAACTGACCATTTTTATTATGATCATATTTATAAAGGATATCAATAACCAAACTTCTTATTGAATGAGTGGATTGAATAGTCGCTGTGTCTTCGGGTGCTGTTTCCGGCTGAATATTTTGTGCTGGTAATTCGTTTAAAAGAGGTTGATTCAGCTCACTGGTATTACCACATGCAGAAAGCAATAAAAGAAATGAGTAACCCAATATTTTTGTTGATAATTTCATTATATTTTAATTTCCTCTTCGCTTAATAACACGGAATATTTATCTGGCTTTTAGATATATTCTTGTTTAATTAAGGTAAAGGTATAGATAAGCACTAGTTAAATTTTGTTTAATTATTTAGTGTATTCCCTTAATAATTTGTTCAAAACTTGGTGAGTTAATTAATCTAAGCCTAATGAGTAATTCATTAAGCTCTTTTTTTGCAGTAGGTTCAATTGGCAAATGAGTTTTTCCTGTTTCTTCTTCAAGCTGGTAGACAAGCCTTTCATACTCTTTTTCATAAAAAGTTATATCGGAATCAGCTAAAACTGCTTTTTCTTTTCCGTTTTTTTTCATCTCAATTAAAGGCTCAAGATAGGACAACTTAAAATGATTACTCAGATTAGAAAGATTCGCTTCTATTTCACCTGTCTGCATAAGATATATTCCGGTTAAAAGTACCCGGTATACATAGAGTAGAGGTTTTATATGGTGGGGTTCTTCTTTCTTAAATAACCTCCATTGAGTATTAGCAAAGCTTAGATAATGATGTGAATGGTATTTGGTAATACATTTTTTGGAAAGATGTTTTAACTCTTCATGCTCTGGTGTTGTCTGAACA
Source organism: uncultured Candidatus Sericytochromatia bacterium (assembly GCA_964422885.1). Taxonomy (GTDB): domain Bacteria; phylum Cyanobacteriota; class Sericytochromatia; order UBA7694; family JACMQJ01; genus CAYRDV01. The sequence continues at coordinate 416 of CAYRDV010000123.1, read as the reverse complement.
ATTAACGGAGAATATAATTGTTCAAGAACATAACCGTTTCTTTTTAACAGTAACAGAAAAAATTTTTTTATATCATGAGTTACAAGATCAATTTCGATATTATCTTTTACTTCAGTATAATTCACTGTTTCATTAAGATGTTCTATACCAGCTACATCCTGAATAGGTAATATATGTACTCCTCTGATATCATAGTCAGAGTCTTCGGATGCAAAGCCATAAAGATGTGCACCGCTTATTGTTATAAATAAATGGGGATATAACTGATTAGAAATTTCTGTAAGAATTTTCTCTTTTATTTCCATATTTTAAACCTTTATCACTTCATTATATGAACAAAGACATAGCTTTGCCATGACATCAATGCTTGTCCAGACCTGTTTGTTATAGCTAATTTATTCTCTCTGTTTGTCAGG
>CAYRDV010000122.1:0-15151 GCA_964422885.1 uncultured Candidatus Sericytochromatia bacterium | reverse complement strand
CATTATTTTTTAAACTCAAATCATGACCTTCACAAGTAATAATACTGATATGCTCTTTTAGCTGGATTAATTCATCTTCTGACATCTGGCTAACTGCCTCAATAAATTCTTTTAACTTTGCTTTTTTCTGATCTGCCTGGATTTGTTCTTCAGCACTCAATTTTCTAAAACTTTTCATCATTAAAACCTCCAAAAACTATAAATTATTCGCTTCTCTTAATCGCTTTTCTATATCTCAAAAACATTGAGAAAAAAGAAAAGGAAAAAAGAAAAACGATATCGTCAAAGAAGCTCAGAAAAAGGTAGGCAATGGGCTTGTTCATTTTACCCTTGACTATCCTTTTTTCCGAGCTTCTAGACTTGATGAGTTTTTTTTGTTTTTCCAGGCTTTTGTAGTGTGTTAATTATTATTAGGTTTAAGTTGTTTTATTTGTTAAAATTCTTTCCATTGTTGGCATTTAGCTAATTTTTATTTATAAGTGGAAAATAGTCTTTCTAAGAAATCTTTCCAGGGGTTTTTCTACGGAGTTATTATTTTAATTATTGGCCAAAATATAAAAGAAAAAATATAATGAGTTTATTTAACATAATTTCTACTCTACTAACCATTACAGCAATTTTTAGCTATCTAAACTATCATTATCTGAAACTGCCTAGGACAATAGGATTGATGGTTATCACCCTTATTATGTCAGTTGGACTTATTGGCCTGAAAAGTTTAGGGATTGTTCTGGTTGAACAGTTAGTTTTACTTGTAAAAAGTATTGATTTTAATAAAACCTTGCTGCAATGGATGCTTTGTTTCCTGTTATTTGCAGGAGCCTTGCACGTAAATATTAATGATTTGTCTGAGCATAAATGGACAATAACAATATTTTCAACCTTGAGCCTGGTCTTTTCTACTTTTCTTATTGCGACCCTGGTTTATCTGTTATTTTACTTATTTGTTATTGATATTAAGTTTATTTACTGTTTACTTTTTGGAGCCTTAATTTCACCAACTGATCCAATTGCAGTTTTAGGAATCCTTAAAAAAGCAGGTGCTCCGAAAAGCCTTGAAATAAATATTGTTGGGGAATCATTATTCAATGATGGGGTTGGTGTAGTGATTTTTCTTGTTTTATTATCAGCTTTAAGCGGAAATGACTTTAATTATGCCAGTATACCTTTCCTGTTTATTAAAGAGGCTTTAGGAGGTATGTTTTTCGGTCTGATTATGGGCTGGTTCACATATAAAATGTTAAAAACGGTAGATGATTATCAGGTTGAAATATTAATAACCCTTGCCTTGGTTACAGGTGGTTATGCCTTTGCTTCAGCTATTCATGTATCCGGTCCTCTGGCAATAATTGTTGCCGGGCTGGTAATCGGTAATCATGGCAGAAGTTATGGTATGTCAGATAAGACCAGGGAACACCTTGATTTATTCTGGGAACTGATTGATGAAATTCTCAATGCAATTTTATTTATTCTGATTGGACTGGAATTACTGGTTTTAAGCTTTCACTGGGATTATATCTGGATTGCTGTTTTAGCAATACCTTTGGTTTTAATTGTCCGGCTAATTAGTGTCGGAATCCCTATAAAACTTCTGAAGAAACATTTTCCTTTTTCAGAAAATGCAATCAGAATTATGACCTGGGGTGGATTAAGGGGAGGACTATCAATTGCTCTGGCTCTTTCAATTCCTCCTGGTATAGAAAGGGAAATTATCCTGATGATGACTTATGCAATAGTAATTTTTTCAATTCTTGTTCAGGGATTAACGATTAAATACCTTGTTAAAAATGATTCTTAAACCTGGTCGGAATATTTCCACCATAAAATAGTAAGTAAGTATCCTAAAACACTGGTAAGCAGTAGTATAGCGTAGCTTAAATTATTTAAACCTAATCCTGGCCCACCACCAAAAACGCTGTATAATCCTGGAATGGACCAGGGAAAATAATTCCCAAATCCGGCAGCAGCAATAATCTGGGACAAAACCAGAGTAATAGCCACAAAACCAAGTGGGGCCAGATAACCTTTACCTGACAGGGCAAAAAAAGCAATTGGAGTATTTAACATAATTGTAAGAATTGCACTAATAAAATATATTTCCAGACCCGGAATTAATAAATCCATATCCCATCCATCCAGGTTTAACAAAAGACCGATTAATAAACCAATTACCAGATTGGAAATGGATAAACTCAGGCACCAGAAAAAATAATAAATAAATTTGGCATTTAATATTTTTGTCCGGGAAACAGGTAGTGCGAGTAAATCTTTTACGGTTCCGTCTGAATATTCCCTACCAAAGAGCCAGCTTGCCACAAAACCGAATATCAGGACACCTCCAACACCTATAGCTTGTGATAATAAGCTTAAATATGATTTCCAGTTAGTTGAAAAAGCCAGCATTCCAGCCTTAACTTTTAACATTCCTGAAAGGCTTACTTTTTCAGGGTATTTCATAATAAACAAAAATAATCCGCCCATCAGGGGAGCCAGGGCAAATGCAATAAAAGTAATCCAGATTATTTTTGAGTGTTTATTTTTAATTATTTCCGCTTTTAATGCCTGTATCTGGTCATTCATATCAATTATTCTTTCCTGTTAGCCTTAAAAAAAATGTTTCCAGATTTTCTTCATAAATAGATATGTGTTTGGGTGCTAAATCATTATTTACCAGTAGTATAGAAATATCCTCCGGTTTTTCGATTGCTATTTTTAATGAAGTTTCCAGTAAATTTTCCTGATTAATAATAACCTGGTAGCTATTATCATTCAGAAGCTTTTCTGCTAACGGGTTATTATTGGTGTTTATTAATAATTTCCTACTTAAAAGGTTTTCAAGTTCTTCAGAATTCATTTCCTTGATCAGTTTACCTTCATGGATAATTCCAAAACGGTTAGCCAGCTTTGAGATTTCATTAAGGATATGGCTTGATAAAAAGATAGTTGTGTTGTGATTATATGCCATATCCTTAAGTAATTCCCTTATTTCTACAATTCCGGCAGGATCAAGGCCATTAATCGGTTCATCGAGAATTAATAATTTTGGTTCATGGATTAAAGCTTTTGCCAGTCCTAACCTTTGGGCATTTCCCAATGATAAATGTTCGGCTTTTTTATCCTTGTATTTTGCCAGGTAAAGTTTTTCGATAATATTATCTATCAGCTTTTTATCCTTCAATTTTCTTAGATGAAAATATACCTCCAGGTTTTCCCTGACTGTCAGGTTTGGGTATGAATGGGGTATTTCAACCAGATAACCAACATCATTCCAGATATTAAGATCAGTTGTCTCTTTTTCAAAAAGTAAAACCTTTCCCTGGGAAGGTTTTATCATACCAAGCAGTAATCTGATAGTTGTAGTTTTTCCGGCTCCATTCAGGCCAAGAAAACCATATATTTCACCTTGTTTTACATTTAAGGAAATATTATCAACAACTAAGGCAGAACCAAAGGATTTTGATAAATTTTTAGTCTGAATAATTTCCATTAAATTTCTTTGAAAAATAATAATAACGGGAATACTAACATATTTATTCTGCTGTCATTGAACAATCTGATCGGATTTTAAATCAAAATCAATTATAATTCCAGCTTAGAAATATTAAATCGGAGTAAATCTATGGCCTATAGTGAAAAATTAGCTGAAAGAATCCGTGAACGCCTGACAGACAATCCAAATGTCGATGAAAAACCTATGATGGGCGGTCTTACCTTTATGGTAAACGACAAAATGTGTGTGGGTATAATCAAAGATGAAATGATGTCCCGGATTGATCCTACCTTCCATGAATCAGCAATTTTAAAAACAGGTTGCCGGGAAATGGATTTTACAGGCAGAACGATGAAAGGCTATGTAATGGTTAATGATTCTGGAATGGCAAGACAGAAAGAATTTGATTACTGGATAAATCTTTCTCTGGATTATAATAAGATTGCCAAATCCAGTAAGAAAAAGAAATCTAATTTATAAATGAATTTTAAACCCTTTATTATTACTGCTTTTCCCGGTATAGTTTCTCTGGTAATCTGAGGGATGATTTTCTCGGTTTTTATTGTATGAAATTTTCTTCTAGATCCTGCTTGCTCTCTTTATAGACCTTGTTTCTGGTAAACAGTTAAAAGAAAAATAACTTTTTAAATTGAAAAATGTTAAAATTCGCATACAAAATATATCTGTTAAAAAAGAGGAAAGTTTATGGCAAACAATTATGAACAGTTAACCAAGGATTTACACGGATATTTTTCCCAGAACCAGCTTGATAAATGTATGGAAATGGCAGCCGATGACGTAAAAGTTATTGCTTATGCAGTAGGTATGACTTTTAACGGTAAAAATGAGTTTAAAGCATTTATGGAAGGCTTTAAAAATGCTATCCCTGATATGGCGATCCAACATACAAATATTCTCAGTAATGGAAACAGGGTTGCAGTTGAATTTACTGTAACTGGTACTCATACAGGTGAGCTGATGACACCAAGCGGGGCGATTCCTCCTTCTGGTAAATCAATTAACTTAAACGTAGCAGAGTTTGTTGAGTGGACTGATAATGGCAAATTTAAGCTTATTACAAATTACCAGGATATCGGAAACCTTTTAAGACAAATTGGGGCTATGTAGACAATTTATCCAAATCCAAACTTAAAGGAGAACTAAAGCCAGGATAAACCATTTTAATTTTCAATTTAAAATATCTTTTTAACGAAAGGAAATTACTTATGAATAATCAGCTTGAAGAAGTTCTGAAACAACAAAGGGAAAATTGGAATAAGCTTTCTATCGGATGGAAAAAATGGAACGATTTATCTATGAAATTTACTTCTCTACCCGGCCAGGAGATGTTGAAATCTATTTACTGGAATGATAAATTTAAAGTACTTGATATTGCAACAGGAACAGGTGAACCAGCTCTTTCTGCTGCTGAATTGGTACCAAATGGCAAAGTAATTGCCACGGACCTTTCTGAAAAAATGTTGGAAATTGCTGCCGAAAATGCAGAATTAAAAGGCCTGAAAAATTTTGAAACCAAAAATTGCAGTATATATGATTTACCTTTTGCTGAATGCTATTTCGATGTTATTTTATGTCGTTTTGGTTTAATGTTATTCCATGATATTCAGGCTGGGTTAAAAGAAATAAAAAGAGTATTGAAAGATGATGGCCAGGTATCAGTATGTGTCTGGGCAAGTCCTGAAAAAAATCCCTGGGCAACTACTTTAATGGGAGGAATAAAACAATATGTTGAGTTACCTCCGCCCCAGCCGGATGCACCAGGGATGTTCCGCTGTGCTCAGCCTGGTTACCTTAAAAAATTTTTTGAACAGGAAGGCTTTAAAAATATTAAGGAGGTATCAGTAGATTTTGCTTTATCAGTTGATTCTGTTGATACATACTGGAACCTTGTTACTGAAATGGCTTCCCCGGATGCTTTAACCAATGCTGATGAGGTAACAAAACAAAATATTAAAGAAAAAGTTTTTGAAAATGCCTCAAAGTTTAAATCTGATTCTGGGTTTAGTCTGCCAGCGTCAGCTATTGTTATTACAGCCCGGAAATAGTTAGAGATAGATAATATGAATAAAGAAAACGGTTTTTTTTTACCAGGGTCGTTCACGATTTCATTAAATCCCATTAATTTCCCAATTTCTTTCAGGAGAAAATATGAAACCAACATATATTTTAATTCTCTTTGTCGTAAGTTTTACATTTTCCTGTGTAAACAATACTCATGTTCAGGATAAAACCAGTAATCCTGGTAATCAAACACCAGGTAAACCGACAGGAAATTTTGCTGGCATTCCGGAGGAAACCAGGGATTATTATTCCTGGTTGAAAATAAATGCTACTCCTATTCCTCCGGCTGCCAATGCCCCACATACACCAAGTAATGGAAATAAAAATATTTTTGTTAATCAGGCCCGTGAGATTCTGGTTAAATCAGGTCAGCAGGTTTTTCCTTATCCGGATAAATCTATTATTGTAAAAGAAGCCCTTAATAAAGAAAAAAATTATGTTGAACTGATCGCAATTATGAAAAAAATTGCCGGAAAAGACCCTCAGCATAATGACTGGGAATTTACCGAATACACCAGAAATTCCCCTAACGATGCTTTCAGGCTTTCAGCAAAGGATGGTATATGCTGGAGTTGCCATGTCGGGGCCAAAGAAACAGATTATGTTTTTGAAAAGTTAAAATGAAATCCCGTCGGGAAGAATCTGAAAAATAAATTTAAAGTTTAACAAAGTAATTTTTATTCCAGATGATTTGGCATCATTCCAATATTAGGCTTTGGCGAGGGAAAGTATAAAGTAAATTATTGTATCAGGAATGAAGTTTCAGGATACCTGGTACCGTTAATCTGCAAAGAAACTGAATGTTTACCGGGAAAATGCCTCCTTCCTGATGTATTCCTGAGCCAGTGAGCTTTTTCAATATTAATTTTTTGATTTGGGGAAATAACTATATCCCGCATTTTAAAAACCTTATCTGCCCCTTTACTGTTAGCTTTTACATAATTAATTACATAATCAACCATCAGTTTAACTTTGGTCTTTTCATTAGAAGAAATTGAAAAAGAGATTAACACTTTATCCCCAACAGAGTAATTGCTTTTATCAATCGTTACCGGGGTTACAGTTATAGCAGAATTTGAAGGATACCCAAGAAAGGATAAAACATCTTCATTTCCTGACTTTAATAATGAACGGCTTGCATGGCGGACAACCCAATGAACATTTTTAGATTTTGAACTGTACCATCTTTTTAAAGTCTCTATAGCTTTTTCGGGGTTATCTTTGGCAATATCGTTAATATTATTGGCAACAGAACGCCTGACGTATAAGGAACTGTCATCCTTTAATTTGTCCAGTAATTCAATAACTGGTTTAGGGTCTTTCTGAAACCGTTTTATTCTTCCAGCAAGAGGCAACCGTGGGCGTGTACCTTCTGATACCAGCCTCCTAACGTGAGGATTAGAGTCATTACACCATTCATGTAGCATTTTCATTGATTTATCGTAATCAACTTCCAGAAAAGTTCTTAAATCTCCTTCAGCAGAAAACCTTTTAGTCATCTCATATAAAGCTTTTATTGAAATATCAAAGTGAGCTTTACCGTAAGTAGAGATAAAATCACACTGGGACATAACTACAAAACTGTCGAAAGTACCCATTTCATCATCACCAAGTTCAGGGCCAAGCGATTTTATTAATATTTCAGCAGCTTTAGTAAATTCTGCCGGAAGGTATTTATATAACATATCCATGATATGCTTTGACCGTTCCAGAAATCCGAGAGCTGGAAATTTTCCTATTGTTTCATTAAAAAATTCATCAGCTTTAAATGCCTTGTAATTCTTTTTGATTTCTCCAGCTAAATGCTTTATTACTCTTTCATTAAAAGCATTTTTTAATGGGTTTTCTTTGCTAAGTCCTGCCATATTTTTCTCTTAGACTATTTTAATTATTTCCTTGAATGCAAGCCAACTTTGTTTCCTTCAGTATCAATAAAATGAGCCATAAATCCATTAGGGCCAATAGCTGTTTTAGGAAGAACAATGTTTCCACCAGCTTTTTCAACTTTATCTAACGAAATACTCAGGTCATCTCCACCGTTTAAATAAATAATTGAACCGGATTTTGATGGCTCATAACCTTCCCCCTGCATGATACATCCGCCAATACCGCCACCTTGCAAATCAGCAGGAAAAAATGCCGATTTCATACCCATTGCTTCCATTGTCTGCATTTCTTCACCAACAATGGTTTCATAAAATGTTTTTGCTCTGCCAAAATCTTTAACAGGAATTTCAAACCAGTTGAGTGAATTTTTCATTATTTTCCTTTTAGAATTATTTGTTTATTTAAAAATATTTATGGTATTTTATCATACGAAGCCATTGAATTTTAATGGGGGATAGAACTTATGAGTACAAATTTCAGTCACTTAGATTTTTCCAAAGAAGATTGGAACAAACCAGTAAAAATTTTTGATAAAAGCTGGGTTATAACAACAAAAACAGAAAGTTTAATATTCTAACTAAAGTAATGGAAAAATTTTATAGTAAGGATCTTGCCTATATCCATGATTCGGGTCATGGTGAATTTGCCAAAAAGTCTTCAGTTGGACTGATAAGGATTTTTAAGAAATTTCTTGCCAATAATTCCCATATTTTAGATTTGGGTTGCGGAAGCGGTATTCTTGAAAAAGAACTTTTAAAATCAGGTTACAAAGTTACTGGAATAGATTATTCCGCTGACATGATAGAAATAGCCAAAGAAAATGCTCCTGAAGCAGAATATTTAACAGGTTCATTTTTTGATCTTGATTTTCCGTCCTGTGACGCAGTTGTTTCTATAGGGGAATGTCTGAATTATTTATTTGATGAAAAAAACAGCCTAGAAACTTTGGAAAAACTTTTCAAAAAAGTTTTCAAAGCTTTGAAACCAGGAGGTATTTTTTTATTTGATTTTCTGGAACCAGGGCAGCTTGGAGAGTTAAATATTCAAAACCGGATTTCTGAAGGAGAAGACTGGTTCATTTTTAATAATGTGACTGAGGATAAGGAAACTGGGATTTTTACCAGGAGCCTAACCATCTTTAGGAAAGTTGGTGAATTATATAATAAGTCAAAGGAAATTCACCGTGTCCAGTTATATAGCAGAAAGGATATTTCAGGACTTCTGGAAAATTCAGGATTTAAAGTTTCTGGTTTAAATGGCTATGGAGATTTTGTTTTTAAAGGTAAGCATATAGGTTTTTTTGCAGAAAAATTAAATTGAATTGTTTTTTTTGTTTCCCCCGGGGTTTTTTCAGAAAATTTATAATTATTTTAAAAGTAGTTTTGTTAAAAGATTTGCTTGAAGTAATTACTGTGAAAGCTTAAAATAGTTTAATAGCTGAGATAGATAAAAAAGCTCATAATTATTGAAAATAATTTGGTATTTAGCCTTATGGATGAAAATATGGTTCCTGATATGGAAGAAAGTAAAAAAACTGATAAAGTCAGCAACTCATTTTCTAAAATTAATTCTTTGAGTAAAACTGAGCTGGAGGAATTAATTAAAAAGCGTCAGAGAATGGAAAAAGAAGAAGCTTTTCATGTTTTGGACCAGGCTAAAAAATATATCGTTCAGCTTAAATTTGAAGAAGCTATTAATTTATTACAACAGGTTATAGATAGGTTCCCGCAGGAAGCCGTATTTCATAGTTATTTGGGTTTGGCCATGCAGAGAAAAGGCTGGATTGGTTATGCTCAGGCATGTTTTAAAGTCGCATTGCATTATGATCCACAGGAACAAATTGCGTTACAGTTTTATGGAAAACCGGAAGATAACTTTATGCAATTTGCTGAACCTGAAGATAATATAAGGTATTTTTTCGGAATAAATTAACTCTCCAAAGCTCTATTTGACAATGTTTCTGCTTGAATTGCTGATAATACAACATGGTTACTGGTAGTAACAATAACAGCCCTGGTTTTTCTGCCATAAGTCGCATCAACTAACATATTTGCTTCCCTGGCATCAGTAATAATTCTTTTAATTGGAGCTGAACCAGGATCAACTATTGCGACTACTTTATCACCAGAAACAGCATTTCCATAACCAATATTTATTAAATTCATTTGTTATTACCTCAAAACTTTATCAAATAATATTTTTATTCATTTTATACTAAATTCTTTTTGTTTCTTCCATATAAATTATGTTTTTTTAGAAATTTCTCAATAGACGTTTTACCAAGATTAACAACTCCAGCTATTTTCTTCAGAGAATTACCTTCCTGATATAACCTGATAATTATTTCCTTTTTTTCCTGATCAATTTTAATTTGATAATGGCCAGGATTCCTTCTTTCAATATTATTTTTCTTTAAGACTGAAAGTATTATGGCAGGGCTTACATTAAACATTTTAGCTATCTTCAGGGAAGATAGGCCCTGGTTATAAAGGTTGATAATTTCTTTATGCTGCTTTTTATTTATTTTAACGATATGAGCTGTTTTACTTCTGATACGGACATTATTTCTTTTTAGCGCACTTGCTATAGTTTCATCAATTACATCAAATTTTTCAGCTATCTTTCGTAATGATAAACCCTGCTGGTATAGCTTTATAATTTCTCTTTCATCTTTTTTAGTTATTTTCCAGGTAATAAGGTTACTTCCGGCAGGTGATTTAACATATGCACCATAATTTTTTAATGTTCGTTTGATAGTAAAAGTACTTACATTGTACATCTCCGCCAACTGAGCCAGAGATGCCCATGATTGGTAATGATTAACTATTTCCTGCTCCTGTTTTTCATTTAATTTTTTAAAATCCTTTGAATTTTTTACATAAATATTATTTTTCTTTAATAATCTACTTATTGTGGTTTTATTTAAATTAAATTTCTCTGAAAGCTTATAAATATATATGCCTTGCTGGTATAGAGTTATTATTTCCTGTTCAAGTTCATCTGGCAGCTTTTTGTAATACTCTTCTTTTGTTCTTCTCTCAATATTATATTTTTTTAAGGTTGATAATACAGTTGAATCATCTATACTAAATAACTCGGCTAATTTACTCATAGAGATTCCTTTGTTATAGGATGCAATAACCTCAGCTTCCTGTTCCTTAGTAAGCTTTGTCGGAAAAACAACAGGCCTTTGTGTAACATTATTTCGGTTCAATACTATTTGGACTGTAGCTTTGCATATTCCAGTAATCTCTACTATTTCATCTTTTTCAGAGCCTTGATTATATAACCTGATTATTTCAGGTTCTGCTTCTCTTGTCCGTTTACTAAGTGCCTCACTTACAGTTCGTCTTTTTATACCATTATTTTTTAGAGCTTTTAAAACAGTGCCTTTAGCCAGATTAAGTTCTTTGCTAATAGAAATTGAAGAGTTACCCTCCTGATAAAGTCTTATAATTTCCTGGCTTAATTCTCCGGTTATTTTAGGTTTAGGCATATTTGCTAATATTTACCATTATCTATGAAATTATAGTTTATCATTATAGTTTGATTGGAGAGAAATTTTATGAATAAATTAAGTAAGAAACAGGTATTAAAGATAATAGAGCTTTATCAGCAAGGTTTATCTTCTGTTGAAATTGCTCCAATTTATAAAGTTAGCCGTTCAGCTATTACTAAATTATTACAACGAAAAGGTATAAAAAGCAGAACCGTAGGAGATTACAGAAAAAAACTGAATAAAGAACAGGTATTAAAGGTAATAGAGCTTTACAGTCAGGGGAATTCCTCTGTAAAAATTGCTGAAGAATTTAATGTTTCCCCGAAAGTTATTTTAAATACCCTGGAAAAAAATAATATTGAACGTAAATATAATCGCAATGATCCACCAAAAATACCATTGGATAAGCATCAGGAAATAATAGATTTATATAACCAGGGAGTATCTTCCCCCAAAATTGCAGAAAAATTTAATGTTTCTCAGCAAACAATCAGACTAGTTCTAAATAATAATAATGTTGAAATGAAGAGTACCAAAGATTATATAACAAAGATAAAGATTACTCCTGAGCAAATAAATAAAATGTGTGAGTTATATTCTCAGGGCATATCATCCCATAAAATTGCAAATATATTTTCCTTACCTCACCATGCAACTGTATTGAAGTTATTAAAAAGGAATAATATTGAAAGGAGGCAATTTAGAGCTTCAGAGCCGGATGTTAAAGTTTTCAGTCAAAAAAAATTAAATGATGAACAGGAATTAAATGTTATTGATTTATATATACAAGGTTTATCTGCTACTAAGATTGCTGAAAAATTCAATATCTCTCGTTCCGTTATAAGTGGGATTATAAAAGCTCATAAGGTAGAAAAAAAGAAGTTTGGCTATTTCGCTAAAAAAATAACTGAAGATAATGAAAATCAGGTAATAAATTTATACAGGGAAGGCTTAACGATAAAAGCTATTACCGGACGTTTAAAAATTGGGCAGATTTCAGTATCTTTAATATTAAAAAAACATAATATACCAATCATTCCTGGTATAGAAAGAGTAAGGAAGATTTTTCCTGAGCAGGAAAAGGAGATAATCAGTCTTTATAACCGGGGTTATTCGATAAAAGAAATAGCTATGAAATATAATGTAAGTGAAACCCCGATAAGTAGTGCTTTAAAAAGGAATAATATTGATACAAGGCATAATAATTATTATAAGCGGAAGAATCCTCGTAAGACAAAAATTGATCCGGTCTATTTTCCTAAAATAATTGTTCTTTATAAAGAGGGAAAGACAATGATGGAAATAGCAAGGCAATTCAGCGTTTGCCAGTCTACTATCAGAAGGATATTAAGAAAACATAATGTTCCAATCATAACCCATATCAGGAAAATAAAGCCACAGAAGTATAAAGAAATTGTTGATTTATATAAGCAGGGCTTATCTACCTGTAAAATAGCTGAACAGTATAACGTGAGTGATTTAACGATTGGTTATGTTTTAAAAAGGAAGAAAATTAAATTACGGGAGTCTAAAACTTATCATACAAAGATTACTTCTGAACTTAGGAATGAAGCTTTAATACTTAAAAATCAGGGCTTCTCTTATAGCGAGATTGCCAGGAAAACAGGTTTTAGTCGGACTACTATAACAAAAGTATTGGATTCTGTTAATAAAGTTTAAAAAACATCATCAAATTAAAGGAAAAATATTTTTGAATTGATTCATTTAAAATCAAAGGTATAAGCAACATAACAAGCTTTTGGGCCAATGACATGTGGAATTCTTTTAGATTAAATTTTCATTGATTATTTATTCTTGAATTGCTAAAATATAAGTTATTACTTTCTATTTATATTTTTATAAATAATCATTAACATAAAAAACTTATGATAAATATAAAAAGATTTAAAGATGATTATTTAAGTATTTTAGCTTGTTTAACTGTTATTACTCAATTTTCAGGTTTAAAGATTATTTTTGATCCAAACACAAATAATAAAACAATATATTTTTACTCTTTATTCTTTTTTGGAGCGTTGAGCTTTTTATTTTTTAAAAATAAAACAAAACAAAAAAAGCTATTTTTAGATAATAATAAACAAACAAATTATTTATTATCTACTGTACTTATTATTTTAGCTTTTTTGTCATTAATACCAGGTACTTGTAGATATATAAGTGCAAATACGCCTTATTATTGTTTTTCTTGCTGCTTTAATAAGTTCGATAACCCAATAATGCCTGGTTTAAGAGAAATATTTATTAAAGATGTTTTTGCAAATACTAAGCTACCTAAAATAAAAAAAATTATTAAAAGCACTCCTGTAAGTAAAGAAAAAGCTAAAATAACAAAAATGGCTAAAACTACTTCTGTAAGTGAAAAAAGCTCTAAAACACCTAATTTAAATGTCAATATAGATATGAGTATTGATCCTTTAAGAACATCTGTACAATGTTCATCCCTTAGAAATAAAGATTCTAAATCCAATGCTGAAGAATTCACATCTGTAAAAGATTGCCTACTATATCATGTACCAGGAGAAAGAGCTGTTAATATAATTGATGGCCATTTAATAGAAACCCAAGAAGAACGAGTTGACTTTGAAAAAAAATATTTTAAAACAATGATGAAGCCTGTATTTTCTGCTTTGAAAACCTTATCAGAAGATATTAGACATAAACATGAACCTTTATTAGAAAGTAATGTTGCAGGGCCAAATTATGATATAGTTTTTTATTTTATTAAAGATTCTGAATGGAAAGAAAAATTTAGAAAAGCAAATCTTCTTCCAAATAAAGTTGAAGAATGGCAAAAACTTGACTCTATTTCTCCAGAAAATGCAAATGCATTAAGAAAATTTCAAGTAGAATGGTTTGGTATTCCTGATCCTTTTTTCCATGTAACTATGACTAATAATTCAGCGGTTCCAATTTCTGTATCAACAATAAAATATAATGCGATTTATAAAAATACTTCTAATGCTGATTTACTTGGTGGTTATCAAACTTCTCGATATATTATTAAATTAAAAAAAGGCGAACATACAGAACCTCTTAATCCTCCAATACCATTACCAGCAAAACAAATTAAAACCTTTGATTTGATTCTTACTTTAGAAAACCCTAGCCCTGGATCAGAATATGAAATTAATCTTGAATATTATTCTGATAAGGGGGAATTAATTGGTAAAATACCAAGTTTTTATGTTGTTTTTTTCAAAGGTTCATAAAATTAGTGGAACATTTATTTAGCAAATTATACGCCCTTAATTTTGTGATACTTATGTATTGAACTGTTTCCATTATATAGCTGGATTATATATTTACTTACTAATAGAAGGAGCGGGGTTTGTAAAATAAGAAATATTGCCCTTAATATAAACAAGAATAAATATATATTACTTTTGTTTTTGCACACTGAGTTGCATTTAAGTAAATTCTTATTATGCGAAAATAAGTAAATAAAAGCCTTTCGTTACTTAAAAATAAATTATAATAATTCTATTTAAACCAATAAAAGATTTTTTTGCTTAAATTTAATACAATGAATGAAATAATTGAATTACTAAAACAAAAGTTACGAGATGGTTTTAGATTTTATACAACAAAACCTGATTCATATATCCAAATCCGTAATGATGCCTGGCCTCCAAAGTTACATTATGAGATAAAAACCAAAAAACGAGAAAAATTAATAAGGCTTGAAATTCATCTTGAAGAACCAAAATTAGAGCCTATAGCTAATTTATTGGAATCATTTGTTGGTAATTTTAAAGCCCAAAACTATTTTCCTTCAGCGCAAGGTATTAACTGGAGTCCTGATTGGATGAGAACCCAGGGAGGGGAAGGAGCTTTAGAAATATTTTATTCATCAAATACCAGCCCGGAACTAATAGTATCAGAATTATTTAAACTAATTGATCTAACCTTTAGCGATATTAATTCTGAAGTAAATGATTTAGAATTTGATAAAAAGCAGGGAAATATTGCTTCTGCCAGAAATAGAATCCTGGATGTATGGCTTAAATATTATGAAAATCATAAGCCGGAAAATTTTATTACCTTTAAAGATAATAAAAACAGGCGGTGGCGAAAAGTACGGCATAAAGCAAAATCATTTCCCGAATATACCCTTATTTATAATGTTGATACAGGAAAATTTCAAGTTGATTTGCAATTAAAAAATGAGCTTC
>CAYRDV010000121.1:0-15154 GCA_964422885.1 uncultured Candidatus Sericytochromatia bacterium | reverse complement strand
CCCATTCCAACGGCTATAGAAAATAATCCCGCTGTTTAAATCAGTGTCAAAACCATCCTGACGCCAGACCATATGAATATTACCATTTGAATCCAGGGCAGAGCTTGCCTGATCTGAGGAACCAACATTACCTGAAATATTATTTGGTGATTTTGTCCATTCAGATGCTTTTACAGTAAATGTTTTGGTAGCATCTGCATCTTCAGATATACTCAGTTTTTTTAATTTTTCATCTCCAGTTGTATAGCCTGAGGCAAAAACAACGATATCCCACTCACCTGGAGTAACATTATCAATTACGAAATCAAGATCTGGAGCTGTTTTATCAGGATCAATTTTGGTAGCTTTTGCTGATACAACCTGAGGTGGTGTAACAACAATAGTTTGCTTCGAGCTTGGATCTCCAATTGAAATAATTGCAACATCATTATATTTAAGACCAGATATTTTACCTTTCACTCGTCCGGGTTTTAATAATGCTTCATCAGGAATTTCAACAGGCACTTTTCCTTTTTCAGCAATTGAATCAACAAATGGTGTGATATTTATTAAACTTGGATGAGTATTACCTCTTGCTCTTTTAACCACATCGGCAAGCGCTTCGGTATCTATATCTTCAAGTTTAAAATCTGTTGAAAGCCCTGTGGAAGATGAACCAGAACCACTGTCCGCAACTGCTTTTACTTCTAATTTTGCCGGTGATGCAGATGGTGATGGGGAACTACCCGGAGAAGGAGATGCTCCTGGAGAAGGACTGGCAGATTCTCCATCTGTAGATTCTGCATCCTTACTTGAATCTGTAGTAAACTTTTCCTTTAATGCTTCAAGAATTTTGGCAACAGGTGTCGTTGACTGATTTACCTGTACATTAACTGTTTCAGATGCAGATTTAAGCGAAAAATAGCCTTTTATCTCAGCCCCAGAAATCTCACTTGAATCATTTAGACCTTTTACCGTAACTATGTATAATTTATTAAGAGGCAGGCTAAGAGCGGCTTCAACACCACCAGGAACAAGTTCTACATCTCTTTCAATGGAAAAACTGGTAGAAGCACTAACTACTTTAACTTTAACTTTATTAATTTTTCCTGCATCAACTGATTTAATACCAAATCCTTTGGTATTTTTTATTTCCGGAGCAAATTTCCCGGGAAAATCAAATTTAAACCTGACAGTTGCCGTTTCTTTAAATGAAATTTTATTTGTACTTCCAGGTATCTTTAAAGTGTGTTCCTGATTTCCTAATGTGCAACTAAGGAGCAAAGAACTTACAAATAACAAAATTATTTTTTTCTCTCTAAATCTCATCCCTAATGTCTAATCTCCCTGAAAATCAACATTAACATTTGCTTTACCATTTGGAACAGTGACCCTGATAATATTACTGGTCTTATCACCAGCTGTTGCAATAATATTTGTGGTTCCGCTTGCAAGTGCTGTTACAACACCTGTGCTGTTTACTGTTGCAACAGACTGATTACTTGAGCTCCAGGTAAACGTTATTTCATTTAAAGGCATATTATCTACATCTTTGGCCTGTGCCATAAATGTTAATGTACCATCCAGCTTATCAATATTATAATCAACAACAGGAGATGCTTCAGTTGGTAGTTTAATTATGATATTTTTTATTTTTGAAAGGTCTGCAGGGTTCGAAGCAATGGTTGTTCCTTTACCATCTTTGCCTCCATTAGCATCTGTTTTGGTAACCAAAAGGTTGATAGTAGTTTCCTGACCATTATATTTTGCAGTAACAATAATATTACCATCACCAATACCAGTAACAGTTCCATCTTTATCAATTTTTGCCAGTTTTTCATCAGACACTTTCCATTCAATGTTTGGATTCGTAGGAGTCTGGCCATTAGGTTGAAAAATAATTGGAATTAATTTTAGTTTGTTTCCGATTGCAACGCTATTTGCGGGAGAAACTAATTTAAAGTTACCAACAGATTTAGCTAATGAATCAGCAGGAATATAATTTCCACCAATACCGCAGGCAGAAGTGGTTAAAATTAAAATACTACCTGCAAATAAAATTAATATTCTATAAGCCTTCATTAAGAAACAAAAACCTCTTTTTTCAAAATGATTATCAAAAATACAGGTCAATCTTAACCTATGCAGTAAATAAAAAAACTATCATACATACTAAAACCCAATTAAGGTAATTATATGTTCTTGCTGCATTGAATATATTTTCATTGTTTATTCTATCATACAACGTAAACTAGAAGTATTAAATTCTTGTAAACGATTAACTGAAATATTAAAAAAACTTATTAAATAAATTAAATAGTTAAGTAATCACTTTTGCTTATTTAAATAAATATTTGTTCTATCGCCTATTGAATCGAGGCTTGAAATCAGAAAATAGTGGGCAAAGCCTGCAATAATTGCCACAATCAGACCACCCGCAGTAGCAAAAAGGGCCTCACTTATCCCTCCAGAAAGAGATTCAAGTGGATTTGTTGGTCGTTGTGAAGATACTACATTAAAAATTTTAATCATACCCATGACTGTTCCCAAAAGACCTAATAATGGAGCTATAGATGCAATTATTGAAAGAAGTGATGTTTTTCTTTCAATTTTCTGAATCTCAAAATTAAGAATTTCCATTTTTTCATCAATAGGCTTATCAATATTTATTACTTTTGATACAGGGTCAAATGAAGGCTCTAACTGCTCTTTTCTATTTAGGGCAGTTAAATTTTTGTGGCTTTTGGCATTGACCCAGGTTAAGTCAATAATCAAAGTTACCGTGATAATTGAGATAATAATTAGCGGAATCATTGTTGAACCGCCTAATTGCAGAAATTTTACTATATCCACCTATATTACCTTATAAATTCATAATCAAAACAAAATACATATAATTATACTCTATCAGTTAAAACTACAATTGACATTTGTTAGTATTTTTTTCTAAACTGATATAAGAACGAAAATTTTAATGCGCCGATGTGGCGAAATGGCAGACGCAGTTGACTCAAAATCAACCGGGCTTAGGCCCGTGTCGGTTCAAGTCCGACCATCGGCATTTAATTTTTTTTTTAGAAACCTTTTTATAAAGATTTGTATTCAAATTTTTTGAAAAAATCATTTAATTTTTTTTCTATTTGCTGTTTGCTATATTGATTTATACATTTTTGTCTTGCTTTTTTTCCTATTTCTTTTGCAAATTGCCTATCACTGAAAACTTTTTTTATATTATTTTTTAAAGATTCGACATTTCCAACCGGAGTAACAATACCACATTCAGTTAAAATATCAGGCATATCAAAAATATTAGTCGAGATGATTGGTAATTCTCCTGCCATTGCTTCAAATAAATTTGCTGATAATTTTCCTTGGCCAGGTGCAATATTTTTTAGTGGTAATACAAATAAATCTGAGGCTGTAATAAGCTTTGCTATATTTAGCTGTGGCTGAGATTCTATTAAGGACACAGATGATTCATTTAAAATACTTTTTTTTAATCCAGAGCTCATTTCCCCGGCAATTACAATTTTAATTTCAGGATTATTTAATTCTTTTACAGCATTAATTAATATTTCTAAATCAATGGACTGATTAACCGTACCGGAAAATAGAATAATTTTTAAATCATTCCATCCCATATAACTTCTTATTTCATCCCTTTTATATTTTTCTGGATTAAAAAAATTAGTATCACAAGCGTTTGGTATAAAGGTTCCACCATAAATTTTTTGTAAAAAAGGAGAGGAAATAGTAATATCATCTGCAAACTTTATTCTTCTTTCCAGTAACCATGTATAAATAAATGAATTTGGGTTATTAAACTGAAATATGGATAAAGAAAAGTTTTTTAAGTTATTACTGCTGTAAGGATAACAATTATATGGTTCTATTGCATCGATATCAAGAATTACTGGAATTTTTTTGTGATTTTTCAGGCTTGTAGCCAAACCAAAGCTTGCTGGTTTTGTCTTAAGTGCATAAATTATATCTCCTGAAACATTTTTTATTAAATCTTTAAATATAGTGCCAAAATCAAACTTTATTTCCTTAAAATTGGGAAATTCATTTTTATAATTTTCTATTTTTTCTTTTTTTCTAATAATAGAAATTACTTCCAACTCAAAGTTTTCTTTTAAAAGATTATAAAGTGTTCTTGTTCTAGGCAAATCTTCTATTGATGTATTTGATGTTAAAAGCGTTATTTTCATAAATAATTTTTTAAAATATCTTATTGTATAATATAAAAAAAAATCTGCCTAAATTTATTTAGACAGATTTACGACAATTATCATTTTTAAAGAAAAAAGAATGGACTTTCAGAAAATCTTCTGGTTATCTGGCTTGATTCCTTATCATAAGGTAAAATATTGAACTTCCACCTTTCAAATAACTGAACTGTATATTTATATTGGGAGAGTGTTTTTCTTAAAGGCCTGTGTTTATTAAAAATACCAACTATTTCTCTTATTTGTGGTTCTAAATACGGCCTAAAATATCTATCTGGAGAATTATTTAAAATAATATTAACTGCCAAAATTTCAAATGAATTTAAATATTTTTCAGCAGCTTCTACCCTGATTTCATCAATATTATATTCATCAGGCATTTCACTAACCTGAGAAAGATGTTTTGCTTTATCTGCAAGATCCTTATCTATCACATAAACAGAAAGTAAATTATTTGCTGTTTGGATTTCATTAACTGTTCTGAGTTGTTTGAAATTAACCGCTGATATGGTCAGAGCTGCTATTGCTCCAAGTAATGTCCCCAAGGCCGAAATATTTGTGATTATTGCTTCCATATTTTATATGTCTCTTACTACTGAGAATTGCCTAATAGTGTTAATACACGGGATCAACATTTGTATTCAGAAATAATATGAACCTGTCTCTGGATACAGAAATTAGCCTAACATAATTGTTAATATTTTTGCTAGATTGGACAGCCTCTTAAAAATAAATATCTTAAAATAAGAGTTCTCCACAATTTTTAATAAATTTACTTTTTTGTGGATAACTTTTTAAAGTCCCTCTAACTCTAGGTTTTGAGTTTATCTATTTTTCTATTGAGAAAAAAATAAGAAAAAAAGTATCCACAAGCTATCCACAGGCTTGAGTCGCTTATCCACATTTTTATCTGATTCATCCACATGTTTTCCACATAAAGTTTTGTAAATAATTGATTTTTAGTTTAGTGCAAAATCACTGTCCCATACTTGTTTAGTGTCTTCAGCAATCATATATATTCTTAAAATTTTTTTTCCCTTTTTGGTGATTAACTCACGGTTTCTGACAATACTTTCTTTATTATTTGGGGCAATAGCGACATCTCCTACCCGGGGTAAAAACGGATAACAGATAGAAACTCTTTCATCTTCAGATTTTACAAGGGATAGACCCACTTTAATTAATATTTCATTGAATTTTTCACTAAATCTTATTTTATCTATTTCATTATCTTTAATTTTAAATGCATACTCCATAAATAGCCTGAAAGTTGTATAGGATAATTCATCTCTTATATATTCAGGAAATGGAGTTCTAAACTCATTCGAGTCAGAAAATACATAATTAAAAGCATTATTAATAAATTTTTTACTAATTATTGTTTGTCTTTTTAATTTTTGCTCAAATTCATTTTCAGATAATTCAAATTCAAACTTCATTCTTATTTTAGTGTAGGATTAAATGTAATATTATTTACCAAAAATGGGCGTACCTTTTTGCTTATTGTATAATAAAAAATATTTTTGTAGTTTTTCTGATCTAAAATGAGAAATTTTTTTAAAATTTTAATTTCATTGATTGTGGTTTTTTCCTTTAATTTTTCTGCTTATTCTCAAGAAAGTTATGAAAGAAAAGTAGAAATTGAAGGTAATAAATATACTATTCCTGATGCCCGTAAAAAAGCCTTTGAACTTATACAACAAGAGGATTATAAAAGGGCATTAGTTTTTTATCAGAGAGTTGGCCCCTGGACAAATGAAGATGATGATGCAAACAGGGCTTATTGTTTGTATATGCTTAAAAATTATCTTGAGGCAATTTCTATGTATTCTTCACTTAGTGAACAATCTAAAAATCCTAAGCTTATTGATTATTCAAAAAAAATGATTAAGCTGATTGATCATGAAATGAAGCAGGGAAAACTTGTGGAAGCTCTGAAAGAATCCTTTGATGATTGTAAAAAAAAGCGTTGCAAATGGCGGGCATACTATACAAATAGCAAAACGGAAATTTTAAAAGCTGTGCCAAAGGATAATAAAAATATCTGGAGACTTGAAGCAATCTGGAGAGGTGGAGTACATGAAGATTTTTTTATTGTAGGTTCTATTCAGGAAACAGTAGAAGTTTCTGAAAGATGGGTCTGGTTTGAAAATAATTGGGTTAATAGTGATAAAATATTCCCTTTTAACCGGGAATATATAAAAGAGTATGCACCTGAACATATAGCAGTCTCAAGAGTTTTAAACCGACTCTATACAATGTCAGAAATAAATTGTTTCAAACAAATATTTAGCAATAACAATCTTTCACCATTAAAATATAAGGAAATACAAACCCAGAAAGATGGTTATGAAAAATTATATAATAGCGAAAATGATAAAAATTATGCAAATGGCAATACAGTTGATGAGCCATCTTCAATAAGCTCTGCAAAACAGGCCCGTTTTGAGATTATCCGATTACTAAAAAGATATAAAGAAAAAACTTCATTGTCAGGGTGCTTTAGTAATTATGGTCGTGACTTCTCGATAAACAGGGATAAATTACTTAAAACAGAACAAAGTCTGATTGCCAAAGCAATTTCTGAGCTACAATTTATAGATAAAAAATATCGTTAGTTTCTTAATTTATTTGTTTAACATTTAAATGCAATTATATTTTGTAGTTTATCATTTTTGTTTAACCTGATTAAAAACTTTTTACTTTTTATTACTGATAATCTATAATAGAACCAAGCTCTTTATTTATAATTGCATAGGTGAAGTTTTATGGTTAGTATTAAGGCCTTACATGCCCAGAATAATTATGAGCAATCAAAAATTGCCTCAAATAAAAGAGGTATAGATTCCCAGCTTAAAACAGAATCTTCTACTTTAGAAATTTCAAAACGCACTAATACAGATGAAGCCGGAAAAACTGGCAAAGATCTTGAAATACTTGGGCAAGAACATGCTTTGCAGGAAAAGATAGCCCAAATACATTCAGATATCCAATCCAAAGGCCAGGACCTTGATCTTGTTAGTAAGGTTTTTAATAAAGGAATAGAACTTACCTATAAATTTAAAAAACCAGACGTAAAATTTAATACTTAACTTAACAATTTAACTACAAATTAAATTTTAATAGAATTTTACTAAAATATTTTCCATATTATTCGTGTTAATTTGTTTGATTTGTGCATATTCGTAGTAAAATTCTTATATTTTATTATATAGTTCTTTATAAATATAATATCTCGATATATAATTCCTTTCATCTTTTAATATTTTACTAAAAAAAACTGATGAAAAGGAGTAATCATAATGACATTACTTAACCCTAAACATATTGATCTAAGAGAACTTTTTTCAGTCAGACATATACTTGATTCACATGGATTTGAAGTACAGTTTGTCGAGGATAAAAGAGAAACATTATTACCTTCTTTAAAATGGACACAACCTGAAACTGAATTATTATTCAGAATTTTTGGCGATGAAAATTCAAGAAAAGAACTTTTTTATAAAATAACTGATCCATACTTTAATCTTTCAAAAACTGATGTTAAAAGCTTAACTGAAGAAATAGGCTTTCTTTCTGAGATAAAAAGATATTTAACGACTTTTGAATGGTATATTGGTGAGCTTATGATCAAACATTTTGGTGCTTTTTCGGCATCTTACGGTGTAAATCTTAAAAATATAAAATCTTCAGAAAATACTTATTACGATATTCTTATTGTCTTAAGAAGCGTTAATTTAATGTATTTTAAATGTAAAGTAGAAGAATTTAGTAATGATGAAGTAATTAAGTGTATAAAAGAAGGTTTAGATCTATATTCTGAACAAACTGTAATGTTTATTGATGATAGTGTTAAAGAAGCCCGAATTGCCACTGCATTAAGAGGAATAAATCATCCTTTTAATGAAAAAGCCGAGTTGAAAAAAATATGGACCAGTGAATCACCTGAAGATGTTATTTATGAGTGGGGTAATTTTTATATGATATCTGATTCAGGTAATATAAAAGAAAAAATACGAATTATTATGAGAATAAATGCTGCAAAGAAAGTAAATATGCTTGACTTTAGTTTAGATAGTTATCCCAAAATTGGATATCAATGCCAAAAAGTTTTTTAGCTCACTTTATTTGCTTGGCAAACTTCATTAATAGTTTTAAAGTTAAAAGAAAATCAGAGGATGAACAATGATGAAATTAGATAAAAATTTTACTGAACAGGTAGATGATCAAAGGATTGAAACCCCTTGTTTCTAATCTAGTGTGGAAGTAAAATTAAAAATAAATTAATTCTAGCAAGTTGTAAAAAAATTAACCGATTAAATTTTTAGGTTTTAGGATACTAATTTTGATTTTTTAAGGATAGAAATATGGGTTTTAGCGTAAAAGGAACAGAAAATATTATCCAACCTTTGGATAATACTATTCAATCAGGTAATTTAAACCAGAAAAAAGCAGCGGCTACTGGTATAACAGAATCAACACCAGCACAACTTAACACTACCTCAAAAAATCAGGTAAATAATTATCAGCAAACACCACTTGAAAAAGTAAATTCTTTTAGTTTTGATAAAAAAGACACCAAAGTTACCACTGATTTTTTGATGAATGTAATTAAAAACAGCGATCTTGCTTCTGAATATAATAATCCTAAAAGCAGGAAGCTAATGGAAAAAATAGCTGAAGAATGTATAAATGTTGGAGAAAAAGAAAATGTAGATCCACGCCTTTTATTTGCTATCGCCATGCAGGAATCTGATTGCGGAACTAATGTCAGTCATAAAGGTGGCAGTGCTCATGGTGCAATGGGAATTCTTTCTGGAGCCCTAAAAGCTGTATTAAAAGATAAAGAATTAAATTCAGAATTGAAAGGAACAACATTAAGCCAGCTAAATACAGATCATCATAAATGTATAACTGTTGCCGCAAGATATCTGAAAATTTCCACAAAAGAGCTAAAAAATCAGGGAATAAAAGTTTTTGCAAATGATCTTGCACCAAATAATCTAAATGGAAATACCTGGAAAATACTGTCTGCATATAGATGGGGGGCAGGTACTGCCAGCAAGGATATTAAAAAAGATGGTGATATTGATAAGGGCTATGAAAAAGATTTTCGCAATTATCTTAAGTCATTAAATATTAATATAGTTAATGGGTAAGGACGTAAGGTTAGAACACTGTTCTAACCTTACGTCTACTAACTTCTACCAGCGGCCTCCGCCCAGAGTAGTTACAATAAAGTTTTGTACTTCCTTTAGTCCTTTTTTGAAATTTACGTTACCCATATAAAGCTCATCTCTTACTGCTTCTATCCTTGTAGGTTTTAGTATAAATCTCATTCTTCCACGTTCTATCAGGTAAAAATTACCCTCAATAGTACCATCCTTTTGTTTGATAATATCGTTAAGCAAATCTATTGAACCAAGCCTGATCATCTCCTGAACACCGTAATTTCTTGACTCCTGCACTAATCCGTCTTCAGAAATAGGATCAAAGTCTTCATTTAAAGCAGAATCTTCAATATCCATTTTACCCCTGATATCCGTAATTTCAGGGTATATAGTAAGGAATGCCTCAAAATATTTTCTTAAAACACTTTCATCACTTGGTCTTTCAATTACTGCATAAAGATAAGGTGATTTTGTATCGGTTTCAAGATGTAAATCTACTTCAAAAGTCCCTTTAAATTCATCCATAAGTCTGAACGCTCTGTCAAAGAAGCTTTGCAGACGTTTGAAATCATTTTTTATAATTTCTTTTTCTTCAACAAGCCTGAATCTGGCGGCACTAAGCTCTACAAAACCGTCTTCAGCACCACATGCCTCGCTACACTTTGCTTCCAGGCAAAAAGGCGCAAAATCATCTGGTATTTCCAGTGCTCCTTTAAAACGTTTGCACTGATCAATAGGTATAGTTTTGTTCCACCATTCAATATTGGTTATACAGCTTGAACTAACAATAATTCTGTCTTTCTTAAGCTCTACTTTTTCTACAGGAACAAGATATCCTGTTTCTTTGAAATTAACTTTGAATATATTGTCTTCCCATGTGCCGGGTAAATTATGGAGAGCATCACTAATTAACTTTTTAAGCTCTTCTTCAGGGTCTAAAGCTTTTTCTTGTTTTATTTCTTCTTCTGAAGTTTCTTTGGTTGTGGCTCCTTTTTTGCTTCGCTTTTTTATAGTTTCACTGATACTTTCAGTGGGGGGGCGTTGGAACTTGTATTTTTTCTTTAATTCTTCAATATCAGCTTTTGATGTTTCTTTTTTAACCGTTTTTTCTTCAGTTAATTCTTCTGCTTTTTCTTCCTCAACTTTAGCAACCTCATTAACTGGTTTTTCTTCTTCTGGTTCAGGTGAAATAACTTCAGGCTCCGATACTTGAATCGTTTCAGGTTTACTCTCTGGTTCAAAGGGAATAGCCTCAGGCTCAGATTCATAAATGGTTTCAGTTTCGCTTTCAGGTTCAGCTATAAGTTCTTCTTGGACTTCATGATTTTCTTCAGGTATATTAATGGCAATACTAATTAAATCTTCATCAAAATTGGGTTTTGGTCTTTCTCTGGGTAATAGAATTGTTTTTACAAATAAGACTTTTTCTCCATGATCATATGTAACTGAGACTTCGCTGAATTCATCGGTTTCATCATTTAGTTTTTGAGTAAGTTTTGGCGAATAGACAAGCAATGTTTTATCATTTATACCTGATTCCTTGAGAACCTTTTTTGAGCTTTCAATATGTGCCTTTTTTTTATCATCATCACTATTTGTTTTGTTACTATTTAGAAGCAGTTCTTTTTCCTGAGCTATTTTATGGTGTAATTCTGTATATGATATAAGTTCCCTGTTTTCAGGCACATAATAAATATTAGGGATAGCATCCTTAAAATCACCTGGTGCATCAATCGGTAATTTACCAGCAAACATATTTTCTTTATAGCTTTCTGACGCAGAAAACTTATTGCTTTTTTCACTTTTCAGGCTGAAAACACCTTTATCAATTTGTATTTCCTTGACAATTGCCCTTTGTGTTTTTACATTTTCAACCATAGTTAAAACCTTCCTTTTCTTTTGGGAACATCCAGGGGAATAAATTTTATTTTCTGGTGCTGTTCCTGAATTTTATAAGAAAAATAAAAATATATTAACGATGCTTAATTATCAGTTAATACAATTTATTTATTATCGATATAACGAACAGGTACTTCATCTTCTTTTATCATACCTAACCTTTCTCTGGCAAGTTTTTCAACTCCTGGCGGTGATTTATAAAAGCCAATTTGTTTCTTAAGCCCTTCCTGTTCTTTTTTTACAATATAAAGCTCACTATTAAGTATTTTTGTTTGCTTATTAAGTTTAAATTCTACAGAAATGGAGTTAATTATATTGAAGCTAATAAATATTATAAAAAACATTAGAACTGAATTTAAAAAATCAAAATTTTTAAAAAAGGTTTTTTTTAATTTTCCCGAGTAAACTGTTGCCAGATTATCTCCAAATTTGTAGGTATTATTTTTTCCTAGATTTTGTGTCGTGTTTTTGTTCACTTGTAATTACCTTTTTGCAGATGGCAATACGATTACCGGAAGTATACTATAATGATTATTTTAGAACAAGATAAAATTAAAAAATGTGATAAATAATGTATATGCTTTTTTTACCCTGTTTATTTAAGCCTAAATTGTTTAAGTTTCTGTAACTAAAGTAGCATGATTATGTTTTCTTTCAAGTAATATTAACTGAATACCACCAATTATAAAAAGAACAATCAAAAACAAAATACTTTGCCTCATATTACCTGTAATCTGGTTAATAAATCCGTATACAAGTAACCCCAAAATAATGGCGAACTTATCGGTGATCGAATAAAAACTGAAAAATGAAGCATTATCTCCGGTATCAGGAAGAAATGAAGAATATGTTGCTCTTGATAATGCCTGAACCCCACCCATTATAAACCCTACACAACAGGCCAGAACATAATATTCTTTTGCTGTTTGGATATAAAATGCCGTAACACATACCATTGTCCAGATTAAAATGCCTGTCAGTAAAGTTTTGATATTTCCCAGCCGCAGAGATAATCTTGCGAAAAACTGAGAACCAAAAATAGCGATTAACTGAATTAATAAAACGGTTATTATTAATTCCTGGGTTTTAAGATGAAGTTCTTCGGTTCCAAATAAAGAAGCCATATATAAAACTGTCTGCATACCCATATTATAAAAAAGAAAGCTAAATAAAAAGCGTTTTATTGTTGAATTCTCTTTTAAAAGATGTATTACTTTAATTAATTCTAAAAATCCTTTCTTTAGGATCTGCTTATCAACAGGATGCCCTGTTTTGCTATCCTTTAGGGAAAAAAATGTAAACTGAGCAAATCCGAACCACCATAAGCCAACGAGGATAAATGATATTTTTGTTGCTTCAAGAGCATTGGCAAAACCAAATAACTGATATTTCATAACAAGCACAAGACAAATAATTAACTGAATCATACTTCCTATATATCCCATCGAAAAACCTCTGGCACTTACTTTTGCATAATCCTCAGGTGCCGAAACTTCAGGTAAAAAAGCATCATTAAAGATATTACCTCCGGCATAACCAATTGCTGCAAATACAAACAGAATAATTCCCAGATTAAAGTGATTCTGATCAAAGAAATAGAGAAAAGAGCATGAAAGAGAGCCTAATGAACAAAAACCCATCATAAATTTTTTCTTACTGCCACTATAGTCTGCTATCCCTCCCAATAAAGGGCTGAGAAAAACAATAATTAAATATGCCAGGGATATTGCATAAGAGTAGAGACTGACACTTGGAATTTCTATTCCCATAAAGTTTACTATTGTCAGGTTATTATCCATTCTTACCATTACTGAAGGATTTTTGGAAATCTGACTGTAATATGTAGGAAAGATTGCCGTAGTAATAGCCAGAGCATAGACTGAGTTTGCCCAGTCATACATTGTCCATCCGAAGACAGCCCTTTTATTACGGTTTATTCCTATATCCTCCATTATTTTCTCCAGCTTAAATTTAATATTTTTGTCAAAAGTGAACAAAACCGGATATAAACCGATTTTAAAGAATATAAGTATAACAAAAAAAATTATTGTTGTTGCAGGTGCTTGATTAATCAAGCATCTACGTAACCATTATAAGTATTTGACTCACCAAATCCAGGTCTTTTTAGAAACTAAATTAATCAGAAATCTATTTCCAGATGCCAGCTTATTTTATGTTTTTCAGCTTCTGATAAAACTGCCTCAAATTCTTTTAAATCTTTTATTACAAAGTCAGAAGCATCAATAGAGCCAGGGTTATTTTGAATAAAAATTAATAGCTCTCTGATCGTATTAAGGCCTTCAGAAGGTGCGAACCATTTTTCCGGTTCTATATTTAATTTAATTAATTCTTCTTCAGCATCTACTTCATCTATTGTGCTTAAAACCATTTCTTCAGATACACTAAAAAAACTCATTAAGGATCTGATATTTAACTGACTGGCTATTTCATCAAGTATATTTTCCGCTTTTGCTAGAGCTTTACCATTTACAAAAGTATCTATTCCGGGTAATTCCTTTTCCAGTACTATAAAAAGAGCACTTCCCATTAAAAAAACTCCTAAAAATATTTTACTAATTTATTTTATATAAATAAAAACCTCGTAATCAAACGATTACGAGGTTTTAAACTTTGTCTTCTAATTAATTTTTCTTAGCAACCATTGAACCGAAAAATCCGCCTGCTGCACCGGTTATTCCACCAATTACGGCTCCAGCCATAGCTCCTTCAACATTTTTATTCATTAATCCGAGGCTGAGTGCTCCGGCAGCAGCCCCACCCAGAGCTCCGGCTATAGCTCCTTTTCCTTTGCTTGTTGTTGTATTAGCGGCTACTGCACCACCAACAGCTCCACCCAGAGCGGCTGCTGCCACAAGAGGAATTGAAACAATTGCTCCCTCACCAATAAATGGGTTTTGTTTAGTAACCAGACCCAAAACAGCAAGACCAGCAGCAGCGGTCGCACCAGCTCCTAAGGCACCAGCCCCGGCTCCTTTAAAAGCAACGCCAGAACCTTTTTTTACTCCGATATTAACTTGATCCTGAGATAATGAAATTGTTTTCTCTGAATTAACAATTACTTTTGGAGCATTTTGAACTTTATCATTTAATTGTACATTTTGAACTGAACCAACACCACCTACTGCCATAATAACCTCTCCTCTAAATTTAACCTTTAAATAATTTATAGTTAATAAATAGATAACTTTACTAATTTCTTTCTTAAGATATAGTTAAATCACGGTTAATGTTTAGTTAAGTTACTTTGAATAGAACATCCTGGGATATAAAGAAGATTAAATTAAGGCAAAAATTATTAAGGAAAATGGTGAGAGGTGAGGAGGAAGTGAGGCGACAATGAGTACCTTGTCTGTGAGGGGGAAGAAATAAAATATCCATTAACCAAATTTTCTAATTCTTACTTTTTTACTTCTTCCTCACAGGTAAGCTTGCTTACCACCTCACTAAGACAGCTAAAGCTGTCTGACCTCACTGAACGAAGTGGCCTCACTTAATTTATGCTAACCTTTTACCCCACCTGCTGTTAAACCGGAAATCAGAAATTTTTGAGCAATAAAGAAAAATACCAGTACTGGCAGAGTTACTATTATTGCTCCTGCTGCCATATAGTTCCAGTCAGTATTAAATTCAAAGACAAAAGTTCTTAAACCTACTGGTAATGTATAGTGGTCTGTTGTGCTCATAAATGTTAAGGCAAACATAAATTCGTTCCAGGCAGTAATAAATGAAAAGAATGCAGTTACAGATAAGCCCGGAAGAGACAGAGGCAGAATTATTTTCCAGAAGGTACCAAAACTACTTAAACCATCAATCATTGCGGCTTCTTCCAAACTTTTGGGAATTGTGTCAAAAAAG
>CAYRDV010000120.1:0-15176 GCA_964422885.1 uncultured Candidatus Sericytochromatia bacterium | reverse complement strand
CTGTTGCAATTATATCATAATTACGTTATTATTATATTATGCGTAAAACATTTAAATATAGAATTTATCCTACAAAAAAGCAAGAAAAGAGTTTAAACTCTCAGCTTGAATCATGCCGTATGCTCTATAACCACTTTCTCTCTGAAAAAAAAGAACTTTGGGAAAATGAACAAAAATCTATCTCAATGTATGACCAACATACAGAATTACCAAGATTAAAATTACAATTTCCAAACCTTAAAAATGTCTATTCAACTGTATTACAGGATGTAGCTCAAAGAGTAGATTTAGCTTACAAAGCTTTCTTTCGTAGAGTCAGAGCAGGAGAGAATGAACCTGGATACCCAAGGTTTAAGGGCTATGGCAGATATGATAGCTTAGGTTATAAACAATTCGGTAATGGTATTAAAATTAAAGATAACAGAGTTATATTATCTGGAATAGGTCATATAAAAACAGTATTTCACAGAGAACTTCAAGGTACACCTAAAACAGGTATTATAAAAAGAAGCTCTACAAATAAATGGTATGTATCTTTTAGTTGTGAGGTTGATAATATAGAATCATTACCTAAGTCAGAATTAAATGTTGGTATTGATGTTGGCCTGGAAACATTTGCATATCTGAGTGATGATTATAAAATAGAAAATCCTCGCTTTTTTAAAACAGAAGAAAAACAATTGGCTAAAGCTAACAGAAAACTTGCTAAGTTTCCCAAACCCGAAAAAGGTACACATAGCAATAAAGAAAGATTGAAAGCAAAGAAAACTCTCTGTAGAGTACATGAAAGAGTTAAATTTAAAAGAGAAGATTTTTCACACCAGCAATCAAGAAAAATAATCAATAAGTATCAGATAATAGCAATAGAAGATTTAAGTATTAACCGAATGAAGGAAAATACTTTCAAAACCCTTAAGAAATCAATCTCAGATGTAGCTTGGAATACATTTTTTGAATTACTGAGAGTCAAAGCGGAAGAGGCTGGACGTTCAGTGATAGCAGTTAATCCAGCGTACACAAGTCAGGACTATAGTAGTTGTGGTTATCGAAAAAAGAAGTTGTTATCTGACAGAGTTCATCACTGTGATAATTGTGGATTAACTATAAACAGAGATTTAAACGCATCTATTAATATTTTGAGAATTGGATTAGATTCTTTGGGTATCAAGTCCCTAGAAGCCTAACCTACAATCCTCTTAGGATTTAGGATAGGAGTAGTCACCATATTAAAATTATAACCATTCTTATCAAAAAAGTTTTTAAATTTAAAAATGTTTTTTGTAATTTTTAGTTGTGTTACTAAATTTTAAATATTGATTAAATTTTAACTTGCTGGCAAATATAGTAATATAATACTTTCATGCTCTATCTTTTAACATTATCAGTACAAATTATACTTGATTAACAGTTTAAAAAATCAAAAAAAAGGGCATATAAATCAAGTAAGTTGTTACTATTAGCTTGCATCTGTTAGAGGAGTCCCTTTGGGGAAGTTCAGTATTCCCAACAGAGACTCGCTTTGTGGGAGTTATATTATATGGAAATTACAAAACAAATGGATAATGAATCCTATAAGACAAAATTATATGTTTTAAAAGAGAAGGATCCCTATAATATCATCGGCGTAAAAGATGATGCTTCATTGGATGAAATTACAAAAATATACCGTGGTCTTGCCAAAGAACTTCATCCTGACAGGCAGATAAACAGGACAATTGAAGAAAGAGATACAATAAATCAGATTTTTACTAAGATTACTTCTGCATTTAATCTTCTAAAAGATCCAGAATCCAGAAAAAAGTATGATTATGAAAAAAAATCACGTCTTGAAAGAGAGCAAATGCTCAATTCTCTTAAAAATAACGCTACCAATATCAGTGTTGAAAGCGCAAAATCAACAAGCCTTAATCTGAGACAAACACAGGTAGGTCTTAATTTACGGGATACTCAACCAGGGGCAATAAATATTAATGGGATGTTTACCGATAGTAAAATAGATGCCAAAGAACTTAAGGCAAAACAGGCAGAGGCTCTTTATAACACAGCACTTACAAAGATTAATAAAGGAGACCTGGAAGCAGCAATTTCAGATTTACAGTCTGCAATTGAACTGAATGGAAAAATTGCAAAATTTCATAGCAAGCTTGGCTTGGCTATGAAAAATAAAGGATGGAACGGTTATGCTATGGCAGAATTTAAAATAGCTTTAAGTCTTGATCCAAAAGATAAAATTGCTTTGGAAAATTATTCACCAACAAACAATAATAAAAATTTATCTGATAGTAGAAAAGAAAAACCAGAAGATGGTGGTATACTAAATAAAGTAAAAAATCTTTTTAAAAAGTCTTAGATATGCAAGAAAACGAAAATAAAAAAGAAAAAGAAGATTTCAGGCTTGGGCAGATTCTTGTGCAGATTGGAGTTATTACTCCTGGTCAGTTACAAAAAGCTTTAATTATTAAAGATACGAGACCTAGTAAGCTTTTAGGGCAGATTTTGCTTGAAGAAGGTTACTGTACTGAAAAAGATGTGAAAAAGGGGCTGGAAAGACAGCGTAATGAGACAAGTGTTGGCCAGATACTACTTCGTTCAGGAATTGTAAATCAAGCTCAGATTGATGAATGTGTGAAAGAGCAGGAAGAAACCGGCTCTTTACTTGGTTTTATTCTTGTAAGGAAATGCTATTGTACAACAGATCAGCTAATAACAGCATTGAGAGCACAAAAAAGAGATAACAGGCTGGGAGCTCTGATGCTTAGAGAAGGTTACATCAATGAGAAACAGCTTGAAACAGCTTTAATGGAACAGCAAAAAACAAGTATTTTACTAGGTGAACTCCTGATTCGTTTAGAATTTATTACTTCTGATGAATTAGCTGATATACTAATTTTACAGTCCAAATTAGCAAATGAATTTCCCGAATAATTACTAATTGGTGGGATTAGTTTTTACAGCCCAATTGTAACGCTTTGGTAATACACAAATTTCAAGAATTGTACCTAATATCTTAGAGTATTCTTCATTTTTTTGAAAACGTCTGACTTTTTTTAATTCTTTTTTTTGAGCCTCAATTTTATCAAAGTTTTCCATCAGCAGATTTTTTAATACCAGCAATTCTTTTTCTCTTTTTAATTTTCTAAAAAACTTGAAAATAAAAAAACCTTCATCAAAGCTTTTTTCCATTTCCCTGATTTGTTTTTTTAATTTTTCACCTTTTCTTTTTAACGATAAAGCTTTTTTACGAATTTCTTCGGCTAATTCATTTAAATCATTAAATTTTTGCTTAAAATCAGAACCACCATTTTCATAAAAATCTTTACTTAAACCAATAACCATACTTTTTAGTAAGTGTAATGAGGGAGTATGTCTCCGATCAATATCCAGTGCTGAAATTAAAAAGCTGATAGCCTTATCAGGATTTGATTCATTAAGACTGATTAAAGCCCATTGGTAAAGATAGTCAGCAGTAGGAGAAAAACCAAGCTTTTTTTTATATTTTATATAAAGAGAGGGTTCTAGGACCTTTTCAAGTATACTACTTAAAGGAACATGCTTGGTTTTTTCTTTTTCTTTTTCCATTTAAATATTATTATTTTTATTTAATAATGCCTCGAAGCTTGTGACCCTTGGAAATCCCTTCAGGGACTTCGTGGTTAAACAAAATTTCATTTTGTTTCCAAAGCTCTGCTTTGGTGTTAATACAAACAGGGACCCCACCTTGTGTGGAGTTAATTCTGTACTCAGAATCAGGGCCCCCACAAGGTGGGGAGTTATTTTCGTTTTTTTAACCATTTTAATACGAAGGCTGCATTAGCCTTTGAAACTTCATCTGAAGAGGTTATTTCATCTAATTTGGAAAGTAATTCTTTTTTTTCCTCATTTGAAACATTTTTTCTACCTATAAACTGCATTTGCCCTGATATCATCTGATCTTTTTGCTTATTGGAAATATCTAAAAAAGTATTTACTTCCGTATCTGAAATATCTGTAATAAGGGTACGGGTAAGCTCTCCAACCCCCTTTTCGACTTCTTCATTTACAACGGGCTTCTTTACAGTAATTTTTCGGGAAACTATGGTTAATTTTCCGGTTTTTGGCTCCCGGACTTCCTCAGTAATATCTTCTTCAACTGTTACCTCAGCAACCTCATCAGAATCATTAACCAGATCAGAAAGCTCAGGTTCTTCCAAATCTTCCGCAAGGGACATTTCCGTCTCTTCGTCAAGAACCTCATCATCATCGTCATCAGAAGAAAGAAAATCAGTTTTACCTTTGAGAAAATCTACCCTTGAATCAGAGGAACCTTTTCTTGCAGGCTTAAAAGAACCTTTGAACTTATCATTAGGGCTAGGAGGCTTTGCCATTTGTTTTATGCCTCCACCATATTTCTAAGAAATTCTACAATAGTTCTGGTACCAATACCAGTCGCTCCACGGGGATAATAAGATGTTGGTTCTCCGCTTGCTGTATCTGTCCCGGCAATATCAAGGTGAACCCAGGGTAAATCATTTTCGATAAATTCATAAAGAAATAATGCCGCTTTTGTTCCTCCCGGAGGTTTATCACTGGAATTTTTTAGATCTGCAAAATAACTTTTATTTGCTCCTTTGTAAAGTTTAGCCCCCAGAGGTAATTCCCAAATTGGTTCATTCGCTTTTTCAGAAGCAATTCTAACTTTCTCAAGCAAATCTTTATTATTGGTAAAGGCGCCACTCATTGCACCGCCCAAGGCACGCTGAACTGCTCCGGTGAGTGTGGCCAGATCAATCAGACAGGAAGGCTTATATTCTCTTTGGACATAAGTTAATAAATCAGCAAGTACCAGCCTACCCTCAGCATCAGTATTAATAATTTCTACAGTCTTCCCTGATAAAGCCTTTAAAATATCACCAGGCTTATAAGCATTAGAGCCGGGCATATTTTCAGTAGCACCAACAACACCAACAACATTAACTTTTAACCCTAGATCTGCAACAGCCATCATTGCTGAAATAACAGCAGCAGCGCCACTCATATCACGTTTCATATGAAACATACCTGAAGAATTTTTTAGAGAAATACCTCCGCTATCAAAAGTAATCCCTTTTCCTACAAGAGCAATAACAGGTTTATCAGAACCAGCACCCATATATTCAAGAGAAATCATCCGTGGCGGTACACCACCAGCTTTTGCAACACCAAGAAAACATCCCATTCCTATTTTTTCAAGATCTTCACGGTTATAGACTTTACATATAAGGGAATCATTAAAACGCTCAGCTATTTCAGTTGCTTTTTCAGCCATAATTTCAGGAGTCATAAAGTTTGCCGGTTCATTAGCAATATTACGACAGAAGTTAGTGGCCTTACTTAAAGCTTCCCCCACTCTAATCCCCCTAAAGATTATTTCTTTTCTTGGCTGATTATCTTCAAAGATATATAACTCTTCAACAGCTCCTTCATGAGACTTTTCACGGTATTTACAAAAATCATAGTTACGAAGCATAAATCCTTCAATAAAAGCCTGTACTCTATTTTCCAATTCATTTGACAGTTCATGCTCAATATTTGGAAACTTTACGGTCACTTTATTAATATTAAACTTTCTCAGACGTCTGCATAAAGCAGCACCAGCAACTCTAAAGTTTTCAAGCTCCAGTTCGGATGAATTACCAATTCCGATAAAATAGAATTTACTGAAATTAGAATCAAGAGCATAAATATAAGGGGCTTCTCCAGGCTTACCAGTAATTTGTTTATCCTGGACAACCCGATGATAAATTTTTTCAATACCCTCATCAGTAGAGATTTCCTGAGGGAACTGTTCTAATTTATCTGAAAAAACAAAGACAGCCAGAGGCATTGAGTCTTTTATGTGGTTATTATATTCTTTTATTGCTAAGTTATTATTCATTACAAATCCTACTTTTACTCAAAGCATATATCTTAACGTATTATAGTATATTATTTTTGTAAGCTCTACCTTCATGGAATAAACCTTAATATGAAGTTTAAGTTTGTCTTGAAATAAAATTTAAATAGTAAGATAATAACTCCCCACAAGGTGAGGGCCCCTGTTAGTACTGACTCCAAAGCCATGCTTTGGAAACAAAACAAAGTTTTGTTAAACCCCGATGCAAAGCATCAATGTGTTATCATTACTGATAACTTTATGAGATTTTTAAAAAATTAATATTTCGTTTTTGTCAAATCTTTGTTAAATTAAGCAAGATTGAAATTGTGGCTAATATAAAAAGTAAGATGAGTTTGCAGATTTTATACAAGTCTAATAATTAGGAGAAATAACCATGAGTGATGATATGGAAGTAGGCGGAGTCGGGGGCAGTAAAGGTAAAAGCGCCTGGGCAGGACAAATGGCTCAGATGAGAGAAAGTACTGAACAAAAAATGCGTGAGCAGCTTCTTCAGCAAAAACGTGGCGGTTCAGAATCAGGAGAGAAGTATTCAAATACAAAAGTTGGTTCTCTTGATGGGGGAAAAGTAGATGGTAAATCTGAAAAGACAGATAGCGTGCAACGTGGCGATAATTTTGAAGGTAGCGGCGTTTATTCAGCAAAAGAGATAAAAAAAGCAGGCCAGGATGGAAGTGGTGGCAGTGATGGTGATTCTAAAAATAAAGACGGAAACCAGGCTGAAAAAGCAAAGTTAGCGGCAGCTGTTACAGCTAATCCTGTTAGCATGTTATTCCCTGATAAAGCAACAGAAAGAAAGGTTGGCCAGCTTGTAAATGCCTATCAGAGAGCTGGAGTTGACATGGTTTCCAAAGATGACAAAGGAAATGTAAAAGGCTCAGAAGCATTTAATGTTTTAATGTCAATCAGTGACGAAATTGATCACCATGATAAGGAAAATATCATTAAAAATATAAATAAGGAATAATTTAAATAAATCCCCTAAATTATTAAAGCTCTTAGTTTGTCCTAAGAGCTTTTTGCTTATAAAAAATTAAATCTTATTAGATAATAGTAGAAATTTCAGTCGCTATAGTAGCTTTATTTCTGCCTGCTTCCTTAGAACGATAAAGAGCAGCATCAGCTTTGGTTATAAGCTCTTCCTTATTTTCCGCATGGGTTGGTATTTCGGCGCAGCCAAGGCTAATTGTTACTTTTAGTTCTTTATCCTCAACCTTAATAACAGTACTTTCAGTAATGGTCCTGAACCGTTCTGCCAAAAGATAAGCCCCTTCTATATCAGTCTCAGGTAGTATAATCGCAAATTCTTCACCACCATAACGGGCCGCAATATCAATATCCTCACGTATCGTATTCCGTATAATTTCCGCTACTTTCTTAATAACGATATCTCCGATAGGATGTCCATATGTATCATTAAATTTTTTGAAGTGATCAATATCCAGCATGATCAATGATACTTTTTCACTATATCTTCTTGCTCTCTTTACTTCAGTTTCCAGCCTGGCCTGAAAATAGCGGTGAATAAAAAGCTTAGTCATACCATCAGTAATCGCCTGTTCATACAGATTGGCGTTCTGAAGTGCAATAGCCACCTGATTTCCAATACTTTGGAGGAGATTCTGGTCTTCTTCATGAAATCCACCACGCCTGTTAACAATGTTTATGACACCCAGAGTCTTTTCTTTATCATCAAGTAAGGGAACACAAACAATATTATCTATTTCTTCATTCATATCATTGGCGTCATATTTTTTAAATCTTTCATCATTTTCAGGCTTATTGGAAATCACTGATTGTGATGTTTCAGCTACATATCCGGCAAGACCTTCTCCGATATCAAAGGTAATGTATTGTCTTACCTTCTTTATTTGAGCTTCATCACGGTTATAAACAACCTTGAGTGTAAGTTTTTCAGTATGTCCATCAAGAAGCATTATTGAGCTTCTTTCAACATCCATATTATTAACTACAATCATTAATATTTCTTTTAAAAGATTGTTACCTCTTTGTTTAATAATCGCCTGGTTAATTTTGTTAACAACAGAATCGGCAAAAAGCTTTTTATCCAATTCAGCATTTGCTTTACGCAGTTTTTCAATTTTATCTTTAATCTCAAGTCTCATAGTATCAAATGATTCAGATAAAAACTGAAACTCATCATTGGAATTAATTTTTACATTAATATCAAGATTCCCGCCCCCAAGCAAACTGGCACTTTGAACAAGCTTATTAATCGGTTCAATCAGCCGTCTGGAAAAAATAACGGCAAGCAGCATAGCGAAAATTATCGCAATGAAACCAATTAGATAAAGCCAGATACGTGATGACAAAACTATATTTATCAGATCAGTCTTTTCCATAGCAACTGCCAATATAAACTGATCATTAAAAGTATCTTTACTGGTAATTTCAAATAAATAGTGAACATTTCCGACCTTTTTATCAAGTCTGGATTCTGAAAGAGATTTTTCGGCAAACATATTTTCATATCTTTCTCCCTGAATAATAAAAGTTGTTGCTAAAACCTTTTTATCATCTTTAAGAAAGATAACTTCAGTATTAGATATTTTTTTGATTTCATCGGCAAGCTTATTGGACATAAAAAAGGAAATAGATACAGCACCAACCGGGATTGAGTTTGAGTCATGAAATAATGGGCAGACAGATGTTATTTTAAGCCTATCCTTATCAAATTTTGAATAGGTTCGGTAATCTCCATTCAGAGCATCCTGAATAATATCAGGATCTGTAAGTTTTTCTGCTATTTTTGGTTCAGAAACAAATGGTTTTCCTGAATGATCATAAATTTCAATAATACCATCATAGTAATTAACA
Source organism: uncultured Candidatus Sericytochromatia bacterium (assembly GCA_964422885.1). Lineage (GTDB taxonomy): Bacteria > Cyanobacteriota > Sericytochromatia > UBA7694 > JACMQJ01 > CAYRDV01. Next base: position 6,427 of record CAYRDV010000120.1, on the reverse strand, counting down.
TTAAGTTCCTGCCTTACAAAATTAAGGTTTTTAAGCAGTTCAAGTTTATCATTTTCAAAGTAAGAATTTTTAATATCCTTTAACTGGGAAATTATTCTTGCTTTTAGGGCGATATCCTCCATAAACTGTTCATAAATATTGGATGCAACCTGTAAACTGCTCGCAGCCCTCTTGTGAAGCATAGTTTCCATCCGGCTGCTGACAAGATTAGAAATTATGATAATAGAAAGTATTATTGGAAAACAAACTACTGATATAAAAAGATAAATTAGCTTTTTTTTCATAATTTTTCAGCACCAACCTGTTTTTTAATTTCTTTTGCGGCTTTATCCAAAATCTTTTCTACAGGCTCAGAAGAATTAAAAATTTGATTTAAAACCCAGTTATATTCCTGCCATACATACTTCATTTCAGGAAAAGTAGGCATTAGAGTACCATATTTTGCCTGTTCATAAAAGCCTTGTATCCTTTCAGGCAATTTTCCATTTTGATAAAAACTATTTATTGCGGGTAAAACTTCTAATTCCTGCATTGCCATTTTTTGGGCTTTAGCTCCGGTAAGGAACTTTATAACTTCTTTTGCTTTTTCCGGGTAACGACTTTGATTGCTTATTGCAAAGGCCTTTACTCCTATAAAAGGTTGTAATCTCTTACCATTGTCAAGTACAGGCAAAGGAGAAATACCATAATTTATTTTATTTTTCTCAATTTCATCTATTGCCCAAGGGCCCGTAATAATCATTCCGACATCATTTGAGCAAAATAAATTCATCAGGGCAGACTGATTTGAGTTACCAGGAAGTACCTGATATTTATTCTGCAAATCCTGTACATATTTAAAAGATTCCGGAGAATTAAGACTACTTAATACCAGTTTACCTTTTGAATCAATAATTTTACCACCAAAGCCATAAAACCAGGGTATATGAAAATAAAAATTAGTATTTTCGTACATAAATCCATATTTACCCTTTTTTTTCAACTTTTGAGCAATATCAATTAATGCTTTAATTGTTTTTGGCGGGTGTTTAACTAAGTCTTTATTATATACCAGGGTAATAACCTCAAAGTTTCTTGGCAAACCATAGATTAAACCTTTATATTTTAGGCTTTCAATTGTAGAAGGAATAAAATCATCATATTTACCTGTAATTTCCTTTAGCAGTTTTTTTTCGGCAAGCTCACCAATCCAGTCATTTACAATATAGATAATGTCAGGGTCACTGGAACCTTTTACCTGACCAATAAACTTCGGTTTTAACTCATTAAAATTAAAAAACTTTAATTTTATTTTTATCCTGGGGTTTTTATCTTCAAATAATTTTGCGGTTTTTTTCATAAACTCCATTTCTTTATCATTATTGGTTACCCAAACCGAAATGGTTGTTTTATCTGTTTTTGCATTATCCGGTTTTTCTGAACAGGAAATTTGTAAAACTAAAATAAAAAGCAAGATAAAGGGAAATATTTTCCGATAATCGAAAAGAAAATATTTTTTACTTTCATTTACAAAATTCCAGATATATAGATTCCTGTTTTCACAGAAACCTTTCCTTTTGCTTCTTTTTTTATTAGGCACTATAGTAGTTATAATAAATTGAAAATACCTTTTCAGGTTCATTATCTCTTATTTTTTATTTCAAAGAAATAGCCTAAATTATGTATCAAGGGATTTGAATGAATTTCACAACTCATTTACTACTTCATTTATTTCATATACTAATCCGCAATTTTCCGAGCGGATATATTTATTTAATTTTTCTATAATTTGTGATTTTAGAGGTCTAAGAACAGAAGCATTTTTTAAAAATTTTACAAGGGAATTAAGGTTATTAATTATAAATTGCTCAAAAATATCATCATTAATTTTCTTTCTGTTTAATTCACTGATTAGTTTATCCGTGACTACCCAATAAACCTGAGCTTTAACTCTTACAGAGGTATTTTCAACAGACTTTAGGATACTTTTTAAATGTTTCCTGATATCAATCTGAGAAAAATCTTTTTCAAAAATTATGTTAACCTGATGCTTAATTTCTTCGAAAGTATTTTCATTTTCAGCATCAAGTAACAATAATAACTCACGTTTGAAGTCAGGGTATTTTCGGGAAGAGCTGATTATAATTTTTACCAACTCAGGTTTTGAAAGATTAAAGAGCCTGTCTTCAAGCAGTAATGATTTTTGTTTATTTTTATTTTCAAAAATATATCTTGCTTTATGATTAGTAAATTCAAGAAGAACTGCAATAATGTGTTTGCATGGATATCCATCATATGGACAGTCACAAATTGCTTCAACTATTTCATTATTTACCAAAATTTCAATAGTGTAATCGCCATAATTACCACTTACTTCAGCATGTATTTTTGATTCATCTAAATATTCAACACTTTTTACCATTTCGTCTTTAAAATATTCATAACCTCTGATAAAAATCGCATTAGAATCTGCAAATTCTTTAATCTGAGCTTCGGATAAATCTTCTAACTTCATGATAATCAGATATCGAAAAATCACAATGGAATAGAACTTAAGTTAATTATCTCATAAACTTAAAAGTTTATTCAATATATAAATAGAATAATCCATCTGTAAGGACAGAACACTGTTCTGTCCTTACAGATGGATTTAATCTTCACTTATTTAAGGAAATTGTAACAAGAAACACTTACTCAAAAATTTCCATGATATAACCTGAATTTATAGGGGTAACAAGTGAGGTGAACTATGAAAATAAATGAGCTGGCTGAAAGATTAAATATTGGAGAAGACACATTACAAGAATGGGAAAACGTCTTTAACATTGATGTGCCACGAAATGAAAGCAATCAACGTATTTATTCAGAAGATGATTTAAAACTTTTTCAGGCAATAAAAAGCCTCAGAGATAATGATAATGGAATTGAAACTATTGGCAGGAAACTATCGATCAAAAAAATTGTTCCTGTACCGCCACAGCCCTCTGAAGCAGATGAAAATATTACCCAAACAATTCCCCGGACAATTGAAAATTTGATCAGAGATAATCAGAAATATGTAATGGAAACTCTTGACGCCAAGTTATCACCAATAATAGATCTTTCACACAACTATTCTTTTGCTACTTATGAAATTGGTAAGCTTCAGGCAGAAAAAGAGCATTTAGAACAAAAGGCAACTGAACTGAATGAAAAAATAAAAAATCTCCTGGAATCAACAAATAAAGACTTTATCGGTTTTCAAAGGCAAATTGAAAAATTAACTACTGAAAAAAATCAGGAAATTGAAAAATTAAAATCAGAAAATGAAGCTTTAAAAGAAATAATTAATAAAAAGTGGTGGGGAAAATTTTCATAACCTGCTACTGATTTAGAAAATGTGATTTAGTCCACATTATTAGCAATAAATATTAAAAAGAGTAAAGTTTACTCTTTTTTGCCATTTTCATGGAACTTTTTACTTCGATAAAGCGTCTATATATTAGCTAATATTTATTTTTGAGGTAGGAAAAATGATAGAAACATATTTAAATTCAGAAACAGAAAACCTTAAAAAATCAAGCTTTTACTTGCCTATTAAGATATATTTGCAAAGAGATATAAAATTTACCGAAACGTTTCGGTTAGATTTTATAATCAAAACAAAGTAAGTATTTTAGAAAAATAATAAGCAATAATAGTTTCGCAAAACGAAAATCATTATCGTTTTTTTCAATACAAAAAAGAAGGAAATTTTCAAATTACAAGACCAATTAACTCAAACTTGATGTATGATACAAAGAATTTTTTTATGCATCAAAAGAGTTTTTAAAAATACTTAAAAATATCAAAACTATAAACAAAAAAGATCCTACGATTAGAAACATTTTAAACAATGTTACTTATACAATACAGCAGTCAGTCGGTTCAGCTCTAGATGGTTTACCAGCAGGGCAATCTAATACAGCAAGAAAATTGAATGGCGATTTGTTTGAACAATTCATTCGCTTAATTATTAGTGAAATTGGTATTGACTGTAAATCAGGAACAATTCAAGTTCCTGTTATTATTGATGGTGAAAAAGCTTTTAATATGAACTATCAGCATGACTTAATAATTGAAAAAGAGAATGATATAAAAGTAATTGGCTCTATCAAAACATCGAGCAAAGATAGAATTGATAAGATTTTTATTGATAAATTCCTCTATAACAAGTTAACAGAAAAAGCAACACCACATATTGCAATATTTCTAAATGATGTTCAAAGAAAAAACACAAGGCACGAGAATGAATATGGTATTAATACAACTTTTCTTCCTGGGCATTTTAAAGGTTACACAGTAAAACTAAATCCTCTTGATGGTGTTTATTATTGTGATATAAGGCCAAATATGAGAACAGAGAATATTTTAAAAGATCATATAAAAACTTTTGACAATTTACTAATTGAAGATATATGGAAGTTTTTATAGATAAATGAAAGCACAATGTCTTATTATAGTATATATTTTGGCAAGAATGCTTCATACGTTCATTAAGTTACTCATAAAAAAACCATCTGGCTTAAGATAAATTTTTATCGAATACCAGATGGCAGAAACCCAGAAGGACTCAGATGAGAAGCACACTCAAAGTGTGCCAAACACTACTATATTTTTTTGATATCAACAGGCATAACACCAAGGTTATTTGTTACATTAAAACCATTAACCTGTTTGATAACTCCGGAAACCATAACTTTTGTTCCTTCATTTATTTTTGCTAATTTTGTTAAAACAGTTCCATCAAGGTCAACAACACTTAATTTACTATTTCCAGTCTGAAGAACTGCACCTGAACGGCTTGAATGGTAAACGCCTTCAATATTGATTTTTTTACCAATCATTGAACTATAATCTGAATTCATTATTGTATATACAGGTTCTGTTAACTGATCAGGATTTAAGTTAATGGAATGATTAACTTCAGCATATTTTACCAGTGGTTCGTTTTCAAGATATTTAACTAATTTTGAAGCCTGTATTCCTAATACAATTTCTACTAAATAAACATTTATACCAGGTATAACTTTTACTGTTCTTGTTCCATATTTTGAATTGAATTCTTCAATTGCACTTTTGGTAATTCCACTTTTAAATTTTATTAAAAGCTGGCTTTCAATTGGAGACTGCTCATGAAAAGCAACATACTGTGGAGCATTATCAGCAGGAACAGGCATATCAATCATTTGAGTTCTACCACAGGCATTTATTGATGTTGCCAGGGATACTAAGCATATTCCTGTGAAGATTTTATTTATTACATTTTTCATATATTTAACTCCTTGTTATTTATTTCTTAATCTACTCTTTACTTTATATAATCATCATATACTTTTTTAGAATAACTGTCAATACTTTTTGCATAATTTTCTTATAATTGTTATTTTTATAACCTATAGGTTATAAAAATAACTCATATATAGTATCTTTAGGTTAATGTCAGGTTAAAAATAAATTAAATAACAATTAATATTTAGGTAATAAAAACTTAGAATCTGTTTAAACCATTATACTCAAAGAATTTATCATAAAAATAACAGTAATAAAATAACCCATGAGTAATATTTTTAATTAATAAACTTATTAGATTAGCTAAAAAAGTTGCCTGAAATATATTTATAATAAAATATTTTTATCTGGTAAAATCTTGATATTGATTATAAAAGTATTAAAGTTATTACACATTAATATTTATTGTCATTCTAAGGCTATCTATTCAAAAGTATTTGACTCTTAAGGATTGCTTTTAGAATTTTTAAAACCAGCAACTAGTTTAGTTATAAAAAAATGAGGAAGGTACAAATTGCAGCAAAATATTTTAACAAAAAAAAAGATAATCATTTTAAGTGCATTATTACTTCTTATTTTTACTCAGTTTAAAGTTGAAGCGGCTGAAACAGAGCTAAGTGATTTATCACTTGAAGAACTAATGGACATTAAAGTTACCACAGCAACCAAAACTGAAAGCAATATTGATACAGTTCCGGCAATTGTAGAAGTAATAACCCATCAAAAAATAAAACAAAGAGGATATAAAACATTAGCAGATGTATTACAAGATATATCAGATAATCATGAAGACAGAAGTAACTGGGGAATTGGCGAGCCACTAAGCCAAAATGTAGGCTTTGGCTTTAGGTTCGATACTCAGCAAAATATTCTGCTTTTATTTAACGGACAGAGATTAAATGCATTTTTACCAGGAAACAGATTTGGCGGAGAAGAATATCTGCTGGATAATATTGAAAGAATTGAAATTATCCGTGGGCCAGGTTCAACATTATATGGAGCAAATGCCTTTACCAGTGTAATTAATGTAATTTCAAAAAATAAAAACACCTCTGATGATAAATCAATCGCCAAAGTAGGTGCAGGAGGTATTTTTACTTCTGGTGGAAAATTATTAAATGGTTCGTGGAAAAGCGAT
>CAYRDV010000119.1:0-15310 GCA_964422885.1 uncultured Candidatus Sericytochromatia bacterium | reverse complement strand
GGGGGTCAATACCAAGCTCATAAAATGAAGTGATTATATGGCTGGTAATTGAATCATGTCCACATCCTGAACATAATGTGGATGGGGCACCTCTGTATTCTTCCTTGGTTAAGCCAAGAACATTTGTTTTTACTGCCTGAGCACTCATTTTAAGCGTTTACCCTCTCTTGTTCTAAAATACCGTTGGAAACTGTAATAGCGTCTATGGTCAGCCCATTATAATTTAATACAGACTTCAGTTTACGATCACCATCACGATGTTCCGTCAGGATAATTTTTAATAACTGTCCATCCCTGTTTTGTTCAACAACATATACGACATTATTTTTCTGGATAAAATCTTTGACATCATCAGTAAGAGGTAACGCTTTTAATAACAGATAATTTGTTTTCATACCCTGATTAGACATAATATCCCTGGCTTCTCTCATTGCAGAATCGGTCGTACCAAAAGCAATAATACCTACTTTGGCACCACTTACCCAATCAACAACAGGTTTGGGGACAAATTTACGAGCGGTTTCAAATTTACGGTCAAGCCTGTCAACATTTCTCTTATAGTCATCAGGTCTTTCAGTGTATCCGGCTTTTTCATTATGGCCTGAACCTCTGGTAAAATACGCTGCCAGTCTGTGTTTTGTTCCAGGTAAGGTTCTGTATGGAATACCATCACCGTCCACATCACGATATCTTTCAAATTTCCCAACCTTTTCCAGATCTTCAGCATTTAATACTTTACCTCTGTCAAGGGCTGAATCGTTATATGTAAACTCTTTTGCCATCCAGTTATTCATTCCAAGATCAAGATCACTTAATACAAATACAGGTGTCTGGAATTTTTCAGCCAGATCAAATGCTACTCCGGCAAATTCAAAACAATCTTCTATTGAGCTTGGTAAAAGGACAATATGTTTTGTATCTCCATGGCTTAAGGTATAAGCAGGTAAAAGATCAGCCTGGCTTGTCCTGGTTGGTAAACCAGTACTAGGGCCTAGTCTTTGGATGTCCCAGATTACAGCCGGAATTTCTGCATAGTATCCCAGACCAATGAATTCTGACATTAGAGAGATACCTGGGCCTGATGTTGAGGTCAATGCTCTTGCACCTGCCCAACCAGCACCAAAAACCATACCTATCGCAGCTAATTCATCTTCAGCCTGAATCTCAGCATAATTGCCAACTCCGTTTTCATCAACCCTGTATTCTTTAAAGTAATCAATTAGGGTTTCACAAAAACTTGATGACGGGGTAATTGGATACCAGGTACAAACTGTACAACCGGCAAATAAAGAACCCAGTGCTCCTGCAGAATTACCATCTATTAAAATTTTACCATCATTGGCATCCATTCTTTCTACAAAATACTTATCCTGTTTGGTAAAGTTTTCTTTGAAATATTTGGAACCTATATCATAAGCCTGGTAGTTTATTTCTGCTGCTTTGGCCTTACCTTTGAAATTATCAGTAATAGCCTGCTTTACAACAGGTTCTTCCAGACCGATTAATTCCGCCACAAAACCAACATAAAGCATGTTGGTAAGAAGCTTTCTAAGTTTAATATCAGTAAAATTATCTCTTGCAAGAGAGGTAAAAGGAACAGGATACCAGGTTATATCAGTTCTTTTTTCAGTCTCATCTATCTTTAAATCTGAATTATAGATTAGTACTCCACCTGGAATTACCTGTTTTATGTCCTCATCTATAGTATCCTGATTCATGGCAATTACCATATCAACATCGTTTTTTCTGGCTACGTAGCCATGTTTGCTTGCTCTGATTATGTACCAGGTAGGTAGTCCTGCAATATTGGAAGGGAATATATTTTTACCACCGACTGGAATTCCCATTCTGAATAGTGTTTTAATAATTATGTTATTAGCGGACTGACTTCCTGAACCATTTACAGTAGCTACTTGAATACTTAAATCATTTACGATTTTATGTTCACTCACTGTTCTAACAATCCTTTTTCAAAATATATCATGTAAATAGCACACTACAGTTTAGTCCATTCATCCATTAATTTCAAGAAAAATTAATTTTCTGTAACTATATTAATTAGAATTAAATATTGCCAAAATTACTTAATTATGTAATTCTTTAAAAAATTCTTTTAAGATTTTATAGCTTTAAAATGGAAATAATTAAACTAACGGAATTGGTAGAATCAGGCGGTTGAGCGTCTAAACTTGGGAGTTCCCAACTTGCACAGGTCCTGTCGCAATTACCAAAAAGTGAAAATATAAACCTTCTGGTTGATCTTTCAACAAATGAAGATGCAGGTGTATTTAAATTAAATACAAAAACTGCCTTAGTTCAGACTGTCGATTTTTTTACTCCTATTGTTGATGACCCTTATATGTTTGGTGCTATTTCTGCGGCTAATTCTCTCAGCGATGTGTATGCTATGGGTGGTACTCCAATAACTGCAATGGGTATTGTTTGCTTTCCTCCATCATTACCACTGGAAATACTGGCAGAAATTTTAAAAGGTGGTATTGATAAGGTAAATGAAAGTGGAGCTGTAATGGTTGGAGGTCACAGTATAAAGGATAAAGAGCCAAAATATGGCCTTTCTGTTACGGGATTAATTCACCCTGATAAAATCATTACCAACTGTAATTTGCAGGTAGGGGATTCACTTATTTTAACAAAACCTCTAGGAACAGGTGTTCTTACAACAGCTTTGAAAAAGAAAAAAATTACTGAAGATGAAATAAAAGATTGTATTGAAGGAATGTTATTGCTAAATAAATCAGCCTGTGAGATTATGATGGCGACTGGAGTAAATTCATGCACTGATATTACTGGTTTTGGCTTTCTTGGGCATCTATCAGAAATGTGCAAAGGTAGTAATAAATCAGCAGAAATTTTCAGCAAAAATTTTAAATATTATAATAATGCCTTTAAATTTGCTGAAGAGGAGGTTGTTCCCGGAGGGTGCAAAGAAAATCTGAAAATTGCAATTGAAGAAGGCATTGCTTTCTCAGAAAATATTTTTTTAGCGGAAAAATATCTTTTGGCGGATCCTCAGACTTCTGGCGGATTATTAATCAGTGTAGAACAAAGTAAAGAACAAATAATGCTCTCCAGATTGCTGGAAAATGGAATTAATGCTTCTGTTATTGGCTGGGTTAAGGCTGGAAAGGGTATTAATGTCATATAATTCAACATTTAAATAAAAAGGGACATGAAAAGGTTTGTTAAATATGGGCAGTATGCCCTGGCAATCTGTTGCTTCATAACTTTTTTTTATATGCTTAGAGATTTTCGCAGTGAAAATCTAAAAAGCATTATTTCCGGTATAAATTTATTTTTATCAAAAAAATTAAACCTAATTTTTTCTGAACACACAACCAGGGATTATATTGTTCGGAATTATAATTACAATGCTGATTATCAGTCTATAAACTTTCTTTTTAGTCATTTTCTTTATTATTCATAAATGTTTTACTCCAGTCTTTTTACTTAAATTAAGTTAAAATATTTCATTTAAGAATGATATTTAGCAATTAATTGAGATAAATCAGTAATATTTGTGCAAACAATATTTTAGCAATCATAGCAACCGGATAAACAGTTGAATAACCAATATTGGGAAGATGATTATTTGTCTGCTCATTTGAAAAAGCAAGAACTGCGGGTTGTGTCTGTAAGCCGGATAGCATTCCTGTTAGAATTCCCATAGGGATTTTTAAAAATATATAGCCAATAAAAAGGGTTAATAAAGCAGTAGTACAAGTTATTACAGCTCCAGAAATAAAAATAGTTAAACCATTTCCCTGTGATAAAGTATTTACGAAGTTATAACCGGAAATCGTGACAATTCCAGACAGAAAAAGAATCATACCTAATTGTCTTATTGTTCGGTTGGCATTATAGGGAATCTGCCATAAAAATTTTCCGGTTTTTTCCCATTTTCCTAGTATAAGACCACTTATAAGAACTCCTCCAGCAAATCCAATCTTAAAGGTTGAACCATTAAATAAAGGAATCGGTATGCTTCCTATTAATAAACCAATGGCAATTCCTAAACTAAAACTTATTAGGTCTATTTCACTTAATTCATTAAATGAATCGCCTAAGTACCTGGTTATATCTTTCATTCTTTTTGAGGGTGCAACAACCCTAACTCTGTCACCAGGTTCAAGAACAGTATCATCAGTTGCAATAAAATCAATATCACCTCTGCGGATTCTGGTAATAATAGCACCAAATTTATTCAAATTCAGTTCCCCGATTTTTTTCCCAATAATTTCTTTATTTGAAACAAAAATACGCCTGAAATCAAACTCACATCTTTCAAGATCAAGTCTTTTATCAGTAATTTCTCCTAAAAAACTGGCGATTTTATTTATATCCGAATCATTTCCTATAACACTTACCAAATCTCCAGGATGAAATTCTGTTCCACTGTTTACAAGGCTTAGTTTACCATCATGGAGAATTCTGCCGAAAACAATATGCCAGTTATTTTCTTGAATAAGTTTATAAACTGGTTTTTGGGTAAATTCAGAATTAGTAAGCTTTACAGTTATTGAAGTAATTGGTTCTGAAGAAATTCCTAAATCCTGAGTTTCTACCAACTCCTGATTATAATCCACTTTCCAAATTTTTTGTAAAATAAAAATAGCTAAAATCATTCCAATAACCCCTGCAGGATAGGTTAAAGAGTACCCTACTACAGGTTCTGAAAGTATATTGCTCATTTCATTCCCTGTTTTATGTTCTTTGATAAATTCAAGTACCCCTGCAAGAGCTGGTGTACTGGTAAGGCTGCCCGAAAAAATACCGGAAGTTATTGTTGGTTTCAATTTGAAAAAATAAGAGAAAAATAAAGTGATAATACCTCCAAATGTAATCATTATCAGGATAAAAAAATTATCTCTTAATCCCTTATGTTTAAAAGAAGCAAAAAAACCTGGCCCACTGCTTAATCCCACTGTATAGACAAATAAAATAAGACCTAACCGGTAAACTATTTCCGGTAGTTTAAAATCAGGGCTTAAGGAACCTATTGCAAGACCTGTAAATAATACGGCAGAAACACCCAGATTAAAGCCAAATACTTTTATCTGACCAATTGCATAACCAATTCCAATTACTGTAAAAAGTAACAGTAAAGGATTATCTGATAATAATATTTTTAGTTCTTCCATATATTTAAAGCTAATTTTTTTTATTTATAAAATTTTTCCTATTATTAATAAATCCCCACAATGTGGGGCCCCTGTTAGTATTAACTCCGGGGTAAACCCCGGCCCCAAAGAATTTGGGGAAACCCCGATGTGAACATCGAGGTATTTTAATACTAATAAAACTCAGAAAACTGCTTTTGTAATTGACTTAAATCAAAAAATAAATGGATCTTACTACACAGCTTTGGAAATAAAAATCAATTAGTAAACAAATACATATCATTTTGTCAAGCTGGACAATTTCTCCGATAAGAAGTTTTTACTTACGTTATAAGCACTTTTAATACCATAACCAACAATAGTACTGAAGGACTCTAGTGTACTTTGTGGTGTTCCCCTGTTTACATTTGAATCAACAACCCTGGCAACAAAATTATAGAATTCGGGATTTTTACTTTTAAAATCTGTTCTACCAGTAAAATTACCAGAAGAATCCTGTTTCAAATATTCTTCTATTCCTTCGCCAAAAAACTCCATATGATTTGTTTTAGAGTAATCGGAAATAAATTTATCATTATCCCTGGCTTTAATAAAAATAGACCATAATTCTCCTCTTTCTTTATTGGTAAGAAAGTAAGCATGAAGGACATGCCCCATTTCATGAGCAAACGTATCTTCGGAAGAACTGGTAAACATACCGCCAATGTCAAGTTCAATCCTTTCACTCTTAAGCCCTGAGCTAATAAAGTCACTACCGACTATAGCCTGAGAGAGTCTGGCTACAGGCTTTTTAATAACTGAATTTTCCAGTATTCCATCTGTACCGCCAAAGACAATACCTGAGGCTGAATCACCCATTGCTTTTTCTACAACTGAAATTCCAGGTGAATCCTTATATTTAGGGTCATTTTTATTAGGGACAAAAAAGAACTGAAAACCATTACCATATTTTGGATTATTTATTTTTGCCAACTTATTTATAAATCCGGGATATTTTTTCTCAAATAACCCCACTTTTTTTAAAACCTGTTCCTGTTTACTTGCATCAAGAACACTGAAATTAGGAAATACAGTTTTAAACTCACTGGTTTTTATTATATCTGTGTTTTTTTGTAACAGGGGAAGCCCTATTTTTGCTTTGGAAATTCCAGCCATTGAGAGTATATCAGGAGAATTCAGAGCTGAAACCTCCGAAATCTTTGTATTTTCTTGAGCTACCCTTTTTATTGGTTGACCATAACCAATTGTTTTAATCGGAAGGGTAGAGTTTATTTCTGTCATTAAAACATTCACAAATAAAAATAACTATTCCCAGGGATTATAGAGGGTTATTTTTTTTACTTACTAATATTAAGGCTAAGATTAAGTTAAGTTTGTTTTATCCTTATTAAAACAAGGCCCTTTACAATTATTTCTCTTTCATTGTCTTCGCTTTTTTACAAATTTCATAAAAAATCCAGATATTCAATTTTTATCCTGCAATTTTTTATAAATATTATGGTAAACACTGTAAGTTCCGATAAAAAGGCCAATACAGATGAAGGAGATTGTCCATGAAATATTACCGATTTTATATTTTCCGTCCAGATACCACCCCAGATAAGCTCCTCCGCAGACAGGTAAGGCAATCATCAGGCCAATATTGCCAGCCAGAAAAAAATAAAAACCAATATTCTTTTTTTCCTTATCTTTCTTTTTATTTATTTTGTTTAGAAGTTCTTTATTAAAATCACTCATTATTTTTTCAAATTATTTAAATTTCCAGAATCTATAAATACTTTCATTAAAGCCCTTTGTAAATTTTCAATATTTTCCCTCATCCCCACACTATAAATTACTTCCTTTTTTATTCTTTCAGATAACTGCTCTTCCAAACTTTCCAGAGATTTTCCGGTTAGAATAATCCGTGAGATAAAAAACAGCTGGTTATTTCTTTCTACCCTGAATAAACCGTAATCATACGCTATGTTTACCTTATTGCCTTCTTGATCAATATAATAACCAACAGACCTGTCAAGAAATGTAATAAAAGGTCTATGTCCCGGATAAACACCAAAACTGCCAATTTTATCATGTAAACTAATAAACCTGGCTTTTAAATCCATAACTACAGCCGGAGAAATGATTTTTAAATTAAGTAGCTTCATCAATATTACCAATTAGATAAAATTTAGCTTCATCAATTTCGTCATATTCACCAGACATTATTCCCTGACAACCCTTTAAGGTATCCTTTAGTTCAACATGCTTTCCCTTTTTTCCGGTAAAAGCTTCCGTGGTGAAAAATGGTTGGGTAAGAAACCGTTCTAATTTACGGGCACGATTAACGATATTCCGGTCTTCTTTTGAAAGCTCCTCCACACCAAGCATTGATATTATATCTTCCAGATCCTTATAACGCTGTAAATGGTAACGTACCTGGTTAGCAGTATTATAATGTTCTTCTCCGGCAATATCCGGGTCAAGCATTTTAGTACTGGAAAGAAGAGGGGATATTGAAGGATAAAAACCCATTGCAGCTCTTTCACGGGAAAGAATAATAATAGTATCCAGATGGGATAATGTACTGGCAGGAGCTGGATCTGTCAAATCATCAGCCGGAACATATACAGCCTGGACAGAAGTAATTGAAGCTTTTTTAGTTGTGGTGATCCTTTCCTCCACCATTGCAATTTCTGCTTTCAAAGTCGGCTGATATCCTGCCTGTGAAGGAAGCTTGCCCAATAATGTAGATACCTCCATACCAGACTGGGCAAACCGGAATATATTATCAATCAATAACAGGACATCAATCTCTTTTTCATCACGAAAATATTCAGCCAGGGAAATTGCCGGAAAAACGGCACGAAACCTGACACCCGGAGGCTCATTCATTTGCCCGAGAATCAGTGCTGTTTTATCCCTGATTTCCATCCTATCCAATTCTTCCCAAAGTTCCTGAGCTTCCCTGATTCTTTCTCCCACCCCGGAAAATATTGATACCCCTTCATGTACTTTTACCATTTTATAAATAAACTCGGTCAGCAGCACTGTTTTACCTACGCCAGCCCCACCAAATAAACCAATTTTTCCACCTTTAACAAAAGGTATAAGTAAATCAATTAATTTTATCCCTGTGTTAAGAATTTCCTTATTGGGGACTTCTTCTGTTATTTTTGGTGAATTCCGGTAAATACTGTATTCCTTTTCGGTCTGAATTGGTTCTCCGCCATCAATAGGTTCTCCGAAAGTGTTTAGAGCCCTTCCCAGGACTGCTTCACCAACTTTAATAGTCAATTGTTTATAGGTTCTGCTAACTGACATTCCCTTATAAAGGCCCAAAGATTTACCAAGTACCAGACAGGAACAAGTGTTGTTTTTAATAACCTCAACTTCCAGCCTTGTTTGTGTCGCATCAATCAGAAGAAGTTCATGTACTACCGGAAGCTCAAATTTAAATTTAACATCTACAACACTTTCCTGGATTCCTATTATTGTTCCCTTCATTATTTCTCCACTAAAAGACCATAAGATGAAATTATTTCTAACATTTCAGCTGTTATTTCTTCCTGCCTGGAAAAATTATTTTCATACTGTAAGTTCTGGATCTTTTCATCAATATTCTTTGAAGCACTGCTCATATTCATTAACCTAATCCCATTTTCCGACAGAAAAGATTCAAGGTAGGCCTGGTAAATAAATCCGTAAATATATTCAAACAATGCATTATTTAATAAATCCTGGGGATTCATATCAACTATTGGAGGATAATCTGGCTGATTATTCTTTGAAATAAAAGGAAATACCTTCTTAATTATTGTTTTAAAACTGCCAATACCTTTAAACTGGTTATATACAAGATTTATTTCCTGTATCTGTCCGGTAGAGTATATTTCTGAAATATCCTTAATTAAATTATTTGCATAGGAATAAATGGAAGAAATATCAACCGGGGCAGGTAAAATATTTAAACGCTTTCCGGTAAAGTTATCATCAAGCCTTTTACCAACAAGGATAAATCCTTTAATGTTTTTCCCTGCATTTGAAATATTATTCGCTTTTTGAATTAATGCCTTATTGAATGTTCCACATAAACCCTGATCTGAACCCCATATAATAAATAGTTTTTCACCATCCGGGATGATTTTACTTATTTCAGGAAATAGGGAGTAAATCTGGTTTATAGTATTTATTATTTCTTCCTGGTATAGCCGGATTTTTTCTATTTGTGACTGTGCCTGCTGTACATTTATTGAAGCAATTGATTTCATTGATAAAATAATTTTGCCAATATCATTAAATTTATTTATTTTTTCCTTTATTTCTGAAGTTGAAAGCAATTTATTGCTCCTCCACTTCAGATTTATTAGATTGTTTTTTAATAATTTCCAATGCTGTTTTACTTATTTCTTTTTTAATATTTTCTGATAATAATTTACTGCTGGTTAAAATATTCAGAGTTTGCTCATTTTCAGTTTTAATTTTTGCCAGAATTAAATTAATAACCTCGTTCAATTCTGTTTCGGCAACCTGGTCAAAAATACCTTCCTGAAGTAAATGAAATATAATTACCTGTTCATACCAATTAAAGTATTTATGCTTTTTTTGCTTAAGGATTTCTCTTAACCGTTTACCCCTTTCAATTTTAATAATTGTTTCCCCAAAAACCCTTACCCCTATTTTTGTAAATATCTCAACTTCTAAAAATTGTGAGTAATATAGTTTTAGTTTTCCCGAAACCTCTTTTAAAGCTGGAACCTGGGTTTTACCCCCGATACGTGAAACTGAAAACCTTATATCTATTGCCGGAAACTGATTAATATTAAATAGTGCCTTATCAAGATAAATCTGGCCATCTGTTATTGAAATTACATTGGTAGGTATATATGAGGACAAACGTCCAGCCTGAGTTTCTACTATTGGTAAAGCTGTAATTGAACCACCATTTTTTATATTACAGGCTCTTTCCAGAAGCCGGGAATGGGTATAAAAAATATCCCCTGGAAAAGCTTCTCGCCCAGGAGGGCGTTTTAAGAGCAGTGAAATTGATTGATAAGCAAAAGCATGTTGGGTTAAATCATCATATATAATCAGAACATCTTTTTTTTTATTCAGAAAATATTCAGCAATAGAAGTCCCGGCGTATGGTGCAATAAACTTTAGACCCTCATATTCATCGGAGGTGGCACAGACCATAATGGTATAATCAAGTGCCCCGTTTTCCATCAGGGTATTATAAACATAGAGATCCGACTGTTTTTTCTGCGAAATTGAAACATAAATACAGACTATATTTTTATCTTTTTGATTAATAATGGTATCTATCGCAATAGTAGTTTTTCCCGTGGATGGATCACCAAGTATTAATTCTCTCTGCCCTTTACCGATAGGAAACATAGAATCTATAGCTTTAATTCCTGTATAAAGCTGATTTTTAACAGCTTCCCTCAGAAATAGGCCTGGAGCTTCCCTTTCTATTGGATATGATAAACCGGAATAAATTGCGTCCTTACCATCCAATGGATTGCCTAAAGGATCAACCATTCTTCCCAGCAACTTTTCGGTTACCGGAACGGATATTTCCTTTTTTGTCCGGCGGACAGGAGTATTGGTTGTTAGTCCCCCTGTTTTTTCAAGTATAATTGCTTTTACCTGATCATCTTTTATATCAATAATTACTCCTTTTGACCTGTCATTAAATTCGACAACCTCATAAAATCTGACTTCCGGTAGACCTGAAATATGGACAATACTTTCCTGGATAGCTGTTATATACCCTTGCTCACTAACCTGGATTTCAGGTTGAAAATCAGTTACACTTTTATTAAAGGCTTTCTGCCATTTTATTATAAGTTTCTTAATATTGGCCTCGGGGCTATCCTCCGAATCAATACTTACCAGAACCCCTTTAGGTGAGTCATTCTTTTCCTGAAAGAGTTCAGCTTTTTGTTTTTCAGATATTTCCGGCATTTTCTTTAAGTATCCCTTTAAATGATTCAAGTTGCAGATTCAATGAACTATCAATTACTTTGGTGCCAAGATAAATTTTTATGCCTGATATTAACTCTTTATTTAAGTTGATTTTAAGATCAAACATTCTGCCCAATCTTTCACTGAGTTTATGGGAAATTAAATCCTTTTCTTCATTGTCAGGCATCTGAGGAAATTCTACGGTAATAAATTCAAGCTTTTCCAGCTCAATATTTATATTTTTGATTTCTAAGTCTGAAAACTTATTTACCTTATCCAAAGCATAATTTATTAAAATATTTTGCAGGTTTTTATCAGCAAAACGTCTGAGTATTTTTTCGGAAAAATCAGTAGCTGTGATAATAATAGTGTCATTAAGACTATTTAAAAATTCTTTCCTTTCTGATTCCAAACCGGAATTAAATTTTTCCTTCTTTTTTTCAAGTTCTTCCTGTAATTGTGTAAATAAAATATCTTTCTCTAAGCTGATTTCCTGTTGTAATTTAATCATAGTATCTTTTTTAAGTTGTTCATAATCCTTTATCAGAGAATCATATTTAATTTTCAATTCTTCTACTTCTTTTTTCTTTTTTTCTGCTTCTTCCAGCTTATTGTCTATATAATCCTTCCTTTTCTGTAAATTACTGATAATTGGGTTATAAAGCAATTTTTTTAACAACCAAACCAAAATCAGGAAATTTATTATTTCAATGATAAAGGTAGTGAATTCAAAATTCATTGGTTATTTACCAGCAACTAAACCAATAAATGGATTTGCAAACAGAATAATCAAAGAAATTACCAGGCAATAAATAATAATTGATTCTATAAAGGCAGCTCCTATAAAAAAAATCCTGGAAATATCGTTATTATTCTCTGGTTGGCGGGATATTGCCTCAATCGCCCTGCTGAGTGCATCACTTTGCCCTTTGGCAGTAGGATAAGCTGCAAGGGCAACAGTTAAACCTCCCATGATTATTGAAATAACTGCAATAATAGTAATATTGTTCATTAAAAAACTCCTTTACAATTCATACCAATTTTCTTTTTCTAAATATTTAGGTTCAATTTTTTCAATTTTTAAACCGGAAATTATATATACAAGAACCAGGATTCCAAAAATATATGACTGGATCAATGCGCTAAGAATACTAAAAATCATCAGAGGAACAGGAACCAGGAAGCCCGTAAGCATTACCAGAATAAATAAAATTATTTCCCAGCCAAGAATATTTCCAAACAGCCTGAAGGTTAAAGATAATATTTTTCCCAGTTCTCCGGTAATATTTATCGGAAAAAATATAGGATTAGGTTCAAATAATACTTTCAGGAATCCCCAGCCGTTTAATTTAATGCCAAAATAATAAACGGAACAAAAAGCAGTTAAGGATAAAGAAATTACCAGGCTGATATCACGGGTAGGGGAATCAATAAGCGGTAAAAGACCAATTATATTACTCAAACCGATAAATATCCAGAAAGTGGCGATTAAGGGGAAAAAATGATTTACTGAAAATCCTGATGTTTGCTTTATTGCTCTGGCTATTGTTATTAAAACAGTTTCAGCTACTATTTGCCTGTAGGAAGGCTTTTTTATCTTAAGGTTATGAGCCAGAAATAGTGAAAGTAAAACAAGGATAAGCATGATTAGCCAGGTGGTTATTACAACATCTGTTATAACTAAATAAAATTTCAGTCCGCCTAAATTAAGTGTTCCAAAATCAATAACAGTATGCGGGAAAATTTTTTGTACTTCATTCATATTTTCAGCACCTGTATTCCCTCCATTCTGAAATAGGAAATACGAGCCAGGTAAAATGTTATAAGAAAAATCAGAGTTCCAGAAAAACCAAGTATCATAATACTTTCATACATAAGTATAATTATAGGGATTAGCCTGACAATAAATGAATATATTAATATTTCGTTTACCTTACTAAACAGTTTCTTTTTAACTGAAATATTTAGATGCCAAAAATAGGCAAAACTTATCAAGTAGCTGGAAATAAAAAATAACATGTAGTTTTCCATAATATATTGTTTATGTTCTCTGAAACTCTGAATATTTTAAAAATTAAAAACTTTATCAGCCCATATTGCCCAACTGGTTAGGGTTGTAAGAGAACCAATAAGAGCAAGTTTTCTGCCACTAAAAATAAACAAGTTTTTCATAAAATTATTTCTCTAAATATTTCACAGTTTCAATTTTCAGAACAACATCCAGAAAAAGCTTTTCAGATTTAATATTATCAAACCCGGCAGCTTTGATATTTTCCAGCGTTTTACGGTTCATATTGGCACCACTTAACCATGACATTAAAGGATTCATTATTTCCATAATCAGACGTAATACAGGTTTCTCCGAAAGAACATGCTCCAGAAGCAAAAACTTACCACCTGGCTTTAATACCCTTTTTACTTCCTTTAAACCTAAAACGGGGTTAGGAACGGAGCAAAACACAAAAGTTGAAACCACCGAATCAAATGTATTATCTTCAAAAGGAAGGTTTTGAATATCCGCCTGGATAAAATTAACTTTTTTACTTTTTTCTTTTGCTGCCTTAATAGCTCTTTCAATCATCTTTTCTGATAAATCTATTGAAGTAATATCAGTATTATCAGGATAAAACGGAATATTTTTTCCAGTTCCGACCCCTACCTCCAAAATTTTATCACCCTTAACTTTTTCCCATAATTCCTGTCTCCACGGAATAAACTTTTTTTCTGTGCCTGCTTGCAAAATATCATAAATTGGAGCAACCCTGTTATATCTCATTTTAGTTAAATCTGTCTTAAAATTATCAGGTTTTTCAATTTTTGTTTGCTCCATAATTTGTTTCATAAAATTTCCTCCTGAAACCTTAGCCAGAAAAAATGTTGTATGTTTTTATACCAAAATCTTTTTTTACAATTTTAGAGATATTCGTAAAGAATAAACTTTTTACAGTCATAAAAATCACCTCTTAATTCTATTTAATTACAAAAAGTAATTAAATACCTTAACAATAATCAATTAGAAAATTGATCCGGATCAATTACAATTTTTATATACATTTTTGACATATAGGAATAATATTCCAGTTACTTGAATCAAATTAAAATATTCCCTTAAATGTTTTGAAAAACTGATCAAAATCAATGTTATTGGTTTAGAGATGGGTTATTATTTTCTTATAAATACATAACAAGAGTATATGATATTAATTTAAATAATATAAGCAAAAATATTGGTTTATTAAGGATTGAAACTGCATTTTAAAGAAATTAATTAAATTAAAAATTATTTTATTATCAAAAGGAAATTTTTATGAAAAATCTAATTAAAAAATTAGGCTTATTAATACTGTCATCATTAATGTTTTATGGTTGTTCAATGGTAAACCCAGCTGTAAACAGCAGTGATAAAAATAATAAGGGAACTTTTACTTCCCTTTACAATCAGTTTGCTGAGCCTATGAATAATAGTATGAATATGATGAAAAATATGATGATAAGCGATTCACCGGATTATTCTTTTGCTTCAATGATGGTAATGCATCACCAGGGAGCTGTCAATATAGCAAAAGCGGAACAAAAGAACGGGAAAGATGCAGAAATGAAAAAACTAGCTGATGATATTATCACTAAACAGGAAAGCGAAATAAAGGTTTTAAATGCCTGGATAGATAAAAATAAGGCTCCTGGTTCTTCTATCGGAATGATGAAAACTGATGATCCTTTTTACAAAAATAT
The DNA here is from genome assembly GCA_964422885.1 of uncultured Candidatus Sericytochromatia bacterium. GTDB lineage: Bacteria > Cyanobacteriota > Sericytochromatia > UBA7694 > JACMQJ01 > CAYRDV01. Next base: position 491 of record CAYRDV010000119.1, on the reverse strand, counting down.
GATGGGTTCTGTAGATATTACCATGATGGCAATGCAGAATATAGGAATGGGAACAAGAAACGAGTGCGGAATTATGCCGGGTATGGGTATGGGAAAAGGTTCATCCCAAAATACCAGTATGATGAATACAGGAAATAATTCTATGCCAACTTCAGATTCAATGATGAACCAGGATACAGCAAATAATTTTTGCATGATGGGTATGTCTGCAAACAAGGCTTTTACCGCTGGAAATCCCGATTATACTTTTGCCGCAATTATGCTTATTCATCACCGGAATGCAGTTGAAATGGCAAAAGCTTTAATAACATCAGGAAAGGATGAAGAAATAAGAAAAATTGCCCAGAATATTGTTACAGACCCGGAAAATGAAGTTAAGTTGTTACAGGAATGGCTTGATAAAAATAAGGGTAAATAATTTCTCAATATTGAAATTCAATACCGTGAACATATTTAAGCAGAGATAGTACCAAAATTCAATAGTTCCAGAT
>CAYRDV010000118.1:0-15321 GCA_964422885.1 uncultured Candidatus Sericytochromatia bacterium | reverse complement strand
ATTAACGTTCACAACTCTAACCTTGATATTGTTGTTAACTTAATCAGATAATTTACTAAAAAAAGAGAGGCTTCCTAAAAAGGAAGCCTCTCTTTTTTGAATAATTATTTTTACATTATATTTAAATTTTTTATCAGTATTTTAAAATGAAAAACTTTCATATAAATACTCCATTATTAGAATCAGTCAATCTTGGCAAACTTCTTGGCAAAGAAGTATGGTTAAAAATGGATGCATTACAACCAACAGGTTCATTTAAAATCAGAGGGATGGGGCGTGCTTGTCAGGAAGCTGTAAAAGCAGGGGCAACAGAACTTTTTACTTCGTCTGGAGGCAATGCAGGATATGCGGTTGCTTATGCCGGGAACAAACTACGAATAAAAACTACAGTTATAGTTCCTCAGACTACTTCAGAATTTATGCACCAAAAATTAAAAGATGAAAATGCAGAAGTAATGGTTTATGGAGAATCATGGATTGAAGCTCATGAATTTGCTAAACAATTATGCAAAGAGAGGCATGGCGCGTATATCCATCCCTTTGATGACCCGAATGTCTGGTCAGGTAATTCTACGATAATTGATGAAGTAAAAGAAGAAATTGAAAAACCTGAGCTGATAATAGTTTCAGTAGGAGGAGGTGGACTTTTGTGTGGTTTAATAGAGGGATTACATAAACATGGGTGGAGTGATGTGCCAGTCCTTGCTGTTGAAACAGAAGGAGCAGCTTCTTTCTCAGGAGCTATAAAAGCAGGAAAATTAATTACCCTTGAAAAAATAGAAAGTATTGCTGTTACTCTTGGGGCCAAACAAGTAACGGCAAAAGCTCTGGAATGGTCCGGGAAGCACAGGATTATTCCCTATCTGGTAACAGATAAAATGGCAGTTAATGCCTGTTATAATTTTATAAACGATCACCGGGTTCTGGTAGAACCTGCATGTGGAGCATCTCTGGCAGCTATTTATGAAAAAGCTGAAATCCTTAATGAGTTCAAATCCATTCTGGTAATAGTTTGTGGAGGCTCAGGAGTAAATCTTGAAATGCTAAATAAATGGCAGCAAAAATTATAAATTATAATTTTTGCTTACGTTTACTTAAGGGTAAAGCTGATCGCATTTAGGATTGATCTTCCGAGTCTGATAGAACGATCAGGAGACCAGCCATATTTTTCATCTTTATCATTTGCATTATCCTTAAAAGGCATTTCCAGTGTAAGTGCAAGGCATTTAAACGTTTCTCCGATATAATTTGTAGCCAGTTTTAACTGTTCCATTTTAAATTTCCCTTTCTCATAATGGAATTCATTTTGAAAATCAGGATTAACAGTCATCAGATGTTCAATAAAAGTATCTTCCAGTTTTTTTAGGTTTTCATTATAGCTGGGATTCCCTTCACAGGTGGCAACAAAATTATAGGGTAAACTTTCATCTCCATGTATATCAAGAGCCAGATCTACTCCTGTTTCATGCATTTTCTGCCTGACATAAAAAACTTCCGGACTTTTTTCAATACTTGGTTCCAACCATTCACGGTTCAGATTGGCACCAGCAGCATTACTTCGCAGGTTTCCTCTGATGCTGCCATCAGGATTCATATTAGGAACAATATAAAAAACAGCCTTTTTTAATAATGATTTGGAAATAGGGTCGTGCTCATCAAGCAACCTTTCAATCATTCCTTCCATAAACCATTCAGCCATAGTTTCACCTGGATGCTGTCTGGCGATAACCCAGATTTTCTTTTTTGTACCATCATCGTTTCCTACGGTTAAAAGATCGAGGTCTCTACCATCAACAGTATTACATAAAGGAATCAACTTACATTGTGGTGATAACTGAGAATGTCCAAGCAATTCAAGATGCCGTTCATATGAATATGGAACAAAATAGGCATAATAAACACTGTCATATTCCGGTGTATGTTTTATAGATAGAATTTTACCATCAAAATCTGTAGGTACTCTAAACCAGTTTTTTTTATCATAGGAAGCACATGCCCGATAATCTTCCCAGCCATCAGCATAACTTGTTTCTCCGGCATTAAGGATATTCATTACACAAGACTTATTTTTTTGCCCCTGTAAACGAAAATGAAACCATTGTAAAAAATCAGAGTTAGAATCTTTTCTGATCATGAGCTGAATATTGCCAGCATCCTCTGCATTGATCACTTCTATATTTCCGCTATCAAAATTTGAACTTATTTTCATTTTATCCTCTCAATAATTTATTGTTTTTTCCGATGTTGACTCATTATTTTAAGTTATCATATTTTGAATATATAGGGTAAGAATAAATCAAAAATTTACTTAAAAAAATAGTATTATCATGATATAATAGGCCTATTAGGAGTGTATTTGCTAAGTGAGTTTTTTAAATAAATGAGTATAAATCAGGTTACCAAACTGCTCAATAGTTCTTCAGGGTATGTTCTTTCATATATACCTTCCATTAGCTCCAATAAATCAGCCAGTTTTACCATTGGTAATGAAGATGGTCAGATAAGTAATGAATTATTTGTCAAGATCGTACAATATGCCCGATATGGACGTTTTGATGGTTCTTCTTCTTTTCAGGATGTTTTGGCAGAAGCTATGTACAATGGTTTTTCAGTCGAAGAAAAGAAACTTGTTTACCTGTTAAAAACAGATGCCGATGGTATTGCAAACTCCCAGATACTTATACAGGCTGATAGTAGCGGACCTGACTGCTCACTGCTTGATGGTTCACCTACCCATGAATACCTTTTTGATCTAAAAGCACTGGAAGAAGCTGATTTTAAAACCAGAGAACTGGTAAAATTCCATAAAAAAATGGATAAAATTTCGGGTATGCTACCAATGAATGAAATGCTTAGCGAAGTTGCCGGAACAAATACGAAACTTAGTAATTTTCATATTACTGATTTACAGCGTCTTGATGATTTAAGATTACGTAGTCCTAATTTTTAAATGGATTTATTGCAATCAGTAAACAAAAACGTTGGCTTTTATTTATCATTTATTAATAAAAATCACCAACCAATTGAATTTAAAATTACTAATCAGGAAGGAGAGGTAAGCCAGGAGCTTTTAAGGCTTATCCAGGTTTATGCAAAAAATACTTCTGATAAAATTAATTCTTTAAATAATGAACAATTAGCATTATTAGATCAACTGAAAAATCAGGAAAATCTAACATTTGACCAAAAAACAGAACTCCAGGAAAAAATAGCTAACTTAAACCCAAAACAACAAAAACATCTGGAACAAATATACCAGGAACTTGATAATTTAAATAAACTATTTTCCTCAGCTTCAAGTTTTGAACTATTTTCTCAGTTAGTTTCAAAAAGCGATATTGATTCTTCATTTAAAAATATCTTATCCGAAGCTATGTATAAAGGTTTTTCCAAAAATGAGAAACAAATAATCAGTGAATTAATTAAAGCTAATAAAGATATTTTCTCTCAATTGGCAAATGGTTCAATAACCGTCAAAGAAGAAGGACCAGTTGTTTTACAGGCTAGTATTTATGCAGGCTTACCAAGTGATGAATATCTGGAAACCATGAAAATTGAAGAAGAACTTGATTTTAAAATTCGGGAACTAAAAAAGTTTTATAAAAAAATGGATAAAATTTCGGGTATGTTACCAATGAATGAAATGTTTAGTGAAATAACAGGAACAAATACCAAATTAAGTAATGTTCATGAAACTGATATCAGTAGATTAAACGATATCAAAGTACAAAGTATCGTTTTGGCTTAAGCCATTTTTGAATGATTGGCCATTTTATTAAGCTTTTCTAACTGAATCGCATTTCCCAGAACAATCAGAATATCAGAGCTTTCAATATAATCACTAGGTTTAGGGTTAGTAATCAGATTTCCGTTAGCTTTCTTGATAGCAATTATTATTGCGCCGGATTTTTCTCTGATATGAGCAGTCTGGATTGATAAATCAATTAATTCAGAGTTTGGCACAACAAGCACCTGTTCAAGCTGCAAATCAAAATTATCGTCATGCAGTACTGTATCCAGAAAATCCAGAACCAAAGGCTGAGTTACTGCTGCCGCCATTCTTCGGCCTCCTATTAAATAAGGAGCAACAACCATATGAGCGCCTGCTCTTTTTAGCTTTTCAACTGATTCAATCTTATCTGCTCTGGCAATAATATTTATCTGAGGATTTAATACTCTGGCACTCAGAGTAATAAATACATTTAAGGCATCATCTGTCAAAGCACATATTATTCCGGTAGCTTTATCAATTCTCACATCCATCAGGATTTCATCATCGGTAGCATCGCCTCTGTGTACCAGATAACCATCTTCTTTTGCATCCTCGACTTTACCTGCATCTTTTTCAATAACAATAAAATCCAGATTCTTTTTAGCACTTAAAGCTTCACATACTTCACGCCCAATTCTTCCATAGCCGCAAATTATATAGTGGTTTTTTAAACTTTTTATTTTATTTTCCATGGTTTGGTTTACCAGCATATTTCTTAATTTGCCTTCGACAAAAAGGCTTGAGAAATATACTAACATAGAAGAGTAAAAACCTACACCTGTAAGAATGACAAAAATAGTATGAACCCTTCCGATATGTGAAAGAGGTTTTATTTCGCCATAACCTATTCCTGAAATGGTTATTACGGTCATGTACAGTGAGTCAAAGAAATTCCAGTCTTCAAGAATCATATATCCGCTGATAGAATAGCTGATTATCAGAAAAAAAACTAATAAAAATAAAAATACCCTTTTTATAATTTCATTTTTTTTTAAAACTTTAATATTTTCTTTTATCATTATTTTTACCACAGATTATACAGATGGAACAAATACAAACAGATAAGAATTTAATAATATATATATTTTAATTTTACATCTGTTTTATCTGCTAATATCTGTTTTTATCTGTAGTTAAATATTTTTTATAAGAAATTAAAGCTAAAATTCACTCTCTAGAATAGAGCCAAACAAAAAACCACAGATTACCTTCGGATAAAAATAAGTTGATTTTGGTGGCAAAGTAAAACCACTAAAGCAAACTTTTTGTATTTCCTCAATAGTAACAGCCTTTGTAATTATAGCCATTTGAGATTCTTTTTTCATTACATTGGTAAAACATTTTGTAAAATCAACCATATAATTTATATGCTCTGAATTTCTCTGTTGTTCTCTGGGAATTCCCAGTATTTTTTCAATAATAAAATAATGCATCACTGTTAAATCCAGATTTTTAACTTCAGGTGGCAATTCCCAGGTTATTTCAGCAATTAATTCTGGCTTTAGGGTTAAAACAAAGATATTATTTTTTAGAATCAGGCCAAAAGACCATTTCTTCTTTTCTATCGCAGAATTAAGATCACATTGATTATAAATTTGTTTTAGATAAAAAAAATCATCTAATTTTTCAATAAAATTTTTTGCTGAAAAATTTTTTAAATTATTTAAAATTCTGTGTGTAGGAAATACTTTTAGACCTTTCGAAAAAGAATTTGTCAAAAATATCAAATGATAATTATATGCTTTATCTTTACTATACAGGTTATCAGTTTTTTTCTGCCTGCGCAGGTATTCCAGTGAGCTTTCATACCGATGATGCCCATCGGCAATTATTAATTGTTTATCTTTAATAACTTCCATAAATTTTTTAATAATATCTTTATCAGAAATAATGCTCAAAACGTCTCTAACGCCCTGATAATCAGTGGTTTCATAAATTTTATTTTTAATACTTTGCTCCATCATTTCTTCCAACTGGTAATCAGGATCAGAGTATAGTCCGTGTGTTGGACTAACATTCAGGAATGTATGTTCTAATAGTTTAATCCGGTCATTTACTGAGTCCGGGTTAGTATTTTCATGTCTGAAAATTACTTTTTCATCCCAGTCATAAAGCCTGACATTGCAGATAAAACCTTTTCTACATTCTATAACTCCATTTTTTTCTAATAGAGTAAAATACTGGTAATAAACATAAATACTGGAAATTTCATCCTGAACAATAATACCACTGGTTTTCCAATCATTGAGAGTCTTAGCAGTATCTTCATAGGAATTATTTTCGGCAGGAACCGATAAATGAATACTATTATATGGCTCTTTATATAATTCTTTTATTTGTTTTTCAGATACAACATCAAAAAGAGGTGAGGTTAAAACTTCAATATTTTCAGCTAATGACTCATTATATCGCCAAGCCCTGAGTGGTTTTATTTCAGCCATTGAACCTATTTCATAATTTGTTTCATTGCCTGCAATTTTATTCGGTTATATAAGGCTTGTAATTCTTTAATGCCTTCTTCTCCACCTGACTCTTTATAAAATCTGATTAATAAATTAATGTTAGCGATAATCATTTGTTTTTGTTGTTCAGTGAGCTCTTCGTCAACCAAAGATTTTATTAATTCCATTTGATAAAAAACATCTTTTTCATTAGGAAGTGATGTTTCATATGCTTTGAGATAAGCCTCAAGTACTTTTAGTTTATCTTCCTTAATCAGAATTTTCATTTCATCATTGATAAAAGCATTCAAAAGTTTGGTTTTCTGAGGCTCAGTACTACTTATTAATTCAGATAACCTTCTTACAACTCTGACTCTTTCTTTTACTTTAAACCGAACCGAATCAGGAAGATATTTATTCATCATCAGGCTTAACTTATCAAACTCACCGGGCTTACCAGCTTCAACAGCAGCTAACACAGCTTTTACAACCAAAAGTCCCTTGATATATGCTCCAAATTTAGCTTCCTGGCCGATTTTTTGCATCAGGCTAAGCATTAACTTTTCAAAAGTATCAAGGATTTTCATATTATTTTCTAATAATGAATTTAGATATTTATCTATTAAGGCATTAAATGTTTCAGCACCAAATAATCCATCTGGGGTTAGAGCAAGTAATTGCTGAAGATCCGCTACTTTAGCTGAAACTGGTGGTTTGGCAGTCACTCTGTCAAAAATATTATGTTTTCGGGAAGATAGTGGAAAATTTAAGCCTTCAAGACCATTTTGAATTTTTTCCGGATTAAAAATAAATTCTTTTTGACCTGAATTATTTATAAATTCAATAGAAAATGGCTTTCTATCCATTAACACACTAAACTCATTCATAGCAATATTTTTTTGATCTGATGCACTAAATCTCATTTCCAGTAATTTTCGTTTTGCATCACTGGTTGTTGCAGAAACACTGTCAATTGACCTTATTTTATCGGCAAATTGATTTGCTTTAACCCTTACACCTGGACTGGATTTTGTTTTAAGATTATTTAAATCTTTCTGGATATTCTCATCTCTTCTGGAAAATGACAAAGAGTTTCTGGCAGAAGAATAACCATCAGGGTTTAATTTTGCATTCCTTAAATCATATTTGTTCGGGTTTACGGCATGTCCAGGTATGTCAGGCATTAATTTACTCCTTTAGTGGCATAATAATTTAGCTTAAGGCAATAGGGTAAAGTTTACAAGCTTTTCACATGAAATTTAAGAATAATTTTAGCATAAAAAAGTATTTAACATTTTAATTTTTTAAGTGGATGGAAAAAATTATCGGGGATATGGTAAAATTCCCTTGATTATTAGTATTAGCAGGGACCCCTTTCCGGGAGTTAATGACAAGAAAAGGTTTTATGGAAAATGACCAGGAATGAAATCGAGAATGAGTTAAAAAATATTATTGAAGATATTCTTGGAGAGGAAAAAGAAAATATTAATTCAACCTCTCTTTTAATTGAGGAACTTGGTTTTGATTCTCTTGATTTGTTGGATCTTACTTTTAATATCGAAGAAAAATTCAAAGTTAAAATTGGTTCAGATGAGTTAAGTGGCAGAGCAAAAGGAAAGTTTAAACAATCAGAGCTTGTTGATGAAAAAGGTTTTTTAACTGATTTATCACTTAGCGAGCTAAAAAACTCTATACCTGAAATACCTGCTGATAAATTAGTACATGGTTTAAGAGAAAATGATATACCAAAACTGTTAACCATTGGTGTATTTGTCAGGCTAATTGAGGACAAGCTGGTAAAAGCATAATTATGGATTTGAATTTAAAAGATAAGATTATTTTTATTACTGGTGGTACTGGTGATATTGGTAAAGCAATTATCAAGGTTTTTATTGATGAAGGAGCGAAGGTTGCTTTTACCTATAACAGTTCAGATAATAAAGCCCGTGATATTATCAATGAATTTGGCGAAAAAGTAAAAGGGTTTAAAGTATCAGTTACTGATTTTAACGGTTTACAGGAGACAGTCAGAACAGTAATTGATAATTGGCAGGGTATTGATATCTTAATCAATAATGCTGCTAAGGCAGAAGTTTTACCCTTTCCTCTAATTGAAGAAGAAGACTGGGATGATCTGATGGATACCAACTTAAAAGGAATATTTCTGACAACAAAAGCAGTTGTCAGGCATTTTATTGTCAGAAAAAAAGGAGCAATTGTAAATGTTGGCTCAATTGCTGGCGAAAGAGTAATGGAAGCTCCGGCTCATTATGCTGCTTCAAAATCAGCTATTTCTGGATTTACATTTTCCCTGGCAAAAGAACTCGGCCGTTATAATGTCCGGGTAAATTCGGTTGTACCCGGTCTGATAGACGGTGGTGTAAGTGTCAAAGTACCTGAAAAGCAGCAACAGCAGTATATTAATTATTGTTCTTTATCAAGACTTGGTACACCTGAAGAAGTTGCCAATGTGATTGCTTTTGTTGCCAGTGAAAAATCGGCCTATATGAATGGCCAAAGAGTATTTGTAGACGGTGGAATCTGATTGAAGTTTGAGTTTGTTGACAGAATTTATAACTTTGAAAAATATAAATCAATAACCGGAAGTAAATTAATTTCCCTGGAAGAATATTTTCTCCAAAGACCACTGGGTTTCAAAAAAGATTTCCCCTCATTATTAATGATTGAGTCTCTTTTTCAGCTTGGAAACTGGCTGATTTTCATTTCCTCAGAATTTACCAAAATAGGTTTTATAACGATGTTTTTCAAAATGGAAATTTTAAGATGTCCTTCTGCTGGTGATAAACTATTGATGAATGTAAATATTGAATCTATCAATCAGGATAAACTGATTATGTCAGGAACAGCAAGCATAGATAATGAAATTATTTTTAAAGGGACACGCTGCTTTGCTCATCTGGTAAATCTGGAAGATTATTATAAGCCGGAAGATTTACAGGTACGTTTTAGTGAAATTTACCGGCCATGGAAAGAAGTGAGGGAGAAGTGAGGTCAGACAGCTAAAGCTGTCTTAGTGAGGCCACTTCGTTAAGTGAGGAGGAAGTGAAGAGTTTAAATTCAACCTTCATAATCACAAAACTTGTAGAAGCTTATATAATAAGCCCAATTAAGATAGAATATTAAGGAAAATTTGAAATTGGAGTAAATATAATGAGTAATAAAAAAGTAACAGGTATTGGCGGCATATTTTTTGAATGTAAAGAGCCAGAAAAGATGAAAGACTGGTATAAAGATAATCTTGGGCTTAATACCAATGAATATGGTTCATTATTTGAATTCAGAAATTTTGATAATCCAGAACAGATAAACCACCTGCAATGGAGTCTTTTTAAAGAAAATAGCGAGTATTTCAAACCCTCATCCAAAGGCTTCATGATAAATTATCGGGTTGAAAACCTGGAAAAACTTGTTGAAGAGTTAAAACAAAGTGGTATCACCATTGTTGATGAAATCGAAGTTTTTGAATATGGAAAATTTGTCCATATCCTTGACCCTGAAAATAATAAGATAGAGCTTTGGGAACCGATTGATAGTGAGTTTACCAAAACCAATGATGGAAATGGAAATAGCGATAAATAAAAGTTATTTTTTCAATTTACCCAAAACCTGTTTAAAATAGCTTTTTAGGTTATCAGCCAAATCATCAGCCTCTATAACCTTTTCTAGAAGCTCTTTATTACCATGATTTTTGTCAAATAAGGTAAATACATCATAAACAGATACATTAAAGGGAGACTCCTTTATTTTTTCCAAAGTATCATTTGGCCCTGTCTCACCTTCTTTTAACACCCTGAAATAAACACCTGATTTACCAGCTTTCATGAATTTTTTTATTATGGACGGATCTCCAAAACGGATACCAAGCTTAAAGCATGGTATTCTGGGTTGAACAGCCATTAGTTCAGATGTTCCCAATGAAAAGATATCACCTATTTTTATTTCAGTTTCAAAAAGTCCGCCGGAAATTGTTAAGTTTTCACCAAACATACCAAATGGTAAGTCTTTACCCGGAAATTCAGATTTCCAGAATTCATAATATTCTGAAGCATAGGCATATACAGCTTTATCCCTTCCACCATGAACGGAAAGATCCGCTTGTTTATCACCTTCAATATTTAAAAAAGAAATTTTTAACCTTTTATTCACAGGTGATTTAAAAATACCTGTCAGCACCTTTTTACCCTGAAAATCGACTTCTCTAGGAAGACCAACATTTAACGAGACTAACTGCATTTTATTTAACTTCAACTCTATAATAAATGGTCAAGATATTTATTTCCAGAAACAATAAATATAACTGAAATAAAGTACCATATGTTGTTCAGCTAGATTATAACAATATATTTTCATAATTCAATTATTATCAAATTTATGTCTGTAAATATTGAGGAAAATAGCTTTAATAGTTTCCGTAGATTTTTTTTATTTCTGGTACTTCAAAAAATAAATTGCAGGCAGAATATGTACGATTAAATACATCAGCCCTAAGGATTCAATTTCTTAGATTTTAGCCCGAATAAAACCTACTCACTCCTTATTGCCACAGCAGGCTGAATTTTCTTTATTTTAATGGAAGGGTAAATACCAGCTAATATTGAAGCCAAAACAGAAACAAATATCGCCTGTAAAAAATACTCTGGTTTTAAGATCATTTCCAGTGTCCAGCCAAATGAGCGAACATTAATTACATGAATAAGGATCAATGCTAACACTATTCCTGTAGGTAAAGCCAAAATACCTGCAACAATACCCATTAACCCTGTTTCAAGTAAAATCATCTGTTGTAGTTGTCCTACTGTCATCCCTAATGCTCTCAAAACACCAAACTCTCTTAATCTTTCAAGCTGAAGTGCCATTAAAGTACTAAAAACTCCTATGAATGCAACAACTCCTGCCAGAAGTCTTAATGCAGAAGTAATGGCAAATGTTCTGTCAAATACCACCAGGGCAGAATCTCTTAATCCTTTATTTGACTGGATAATCAAATTTTGTTTTTGGGAAAACCTTTCTTCCATTTCTTGAATAATCTTATTTTCATCACTTCCCGGGCTGAGAAAAAGGCCAATTGAATTTATTTTATGATCATTCCAAAGTTTTTTATATGTATTGGAAGACATATAAATTACGCCACGATCCGATGAATAGTCATAATAAATTGCTGCAACACTAAATTCTTTCCTTCCTTCGGGGGTTAAAAGCTCAACAGTTGCCCCTTTTGCAGCAGGAATTTTATAACGATAGGCAAAAGATTCTGATACCATAACTTTTCCGGCCTTAACCTGATTCCAGATATTTTCAGGAGGCCCATCAGTCCAGACAAATTTCCGCCCTTTGGAAATATCTCTGGAAACAGCAACCAGACTTATTACACCATATTTATCAGTTTCAATTCTTCTGGAACGTACAGTAGCAACTTCCTTTACCTGTTTAAAATCTTTCATGCTTTTTTCCAGTTCAGGATTAAGAAAGTTTTCATTACCAGGGGCATTTGTTGCCGGAGAAATAAATATATCAGCTGTAAGAGTAGTACCGAGCCAACTCACGACAGTTTGTCGAAAGCTGCCAATCATAATACTTACAGCAACAATGACGGATACAGCGACCATCAGAGCGGCAATTGAAACTGTTGTCCGGCTTAATGACCGGGTTAGTGTTCTGGGTGAGAGTACACCAATAATTCCCCCGGTTTTGGCAAGAACAGGTGAAAATATTTTTATTATTAATACAGTGCCAATCGGAACAAGCAAAGAAAAGGCAATAATTATGATAAATAAGGCAACAAAACTAATACCAATTCCTTTGGATGGATATAAAATAAGTAATAAACCAATAATACCTAAAAGTATTCCTGTGATGGAAATCCAGGGTAAGAGCATTTTTATCCTGTTTTCCAGTTCAGAACGTTGTAAAATCCCTATTGGCGGAATTCTCGTTGCTTCAAAGGCTGGAATAGAGGCAGCAAAAACAGATGCCAGTATACCGATTAAAATTCCCTTAATAATTGTAAAATAAGAAATTTGTAAGCTTGTAACATTTAAAGCGAAATACAAATCATTTATTGTTTGTGTAACAAGATATAAGGCTCCGTGTCCCAAAATAAAGCCAAACCCTAAACCAAAGATTGTACCAATTATGCCCAGTATTACTGTCTCAGTGATAATCATCCTGAAAATCTGCTCTTTAGTAACCCCAACCGACCTGAGAATACCGATAATAGTCCGTCTTTGAACTACTGAAAAAGTAATGGTGTTATAGATCAGAAACATTCCAACCACCAAAGCAAGTAAGCTCAGAGCAGAAAGATTGAGTTCAAAAGCATGAGTCATTTGTTCCATTACTTCACTACGTGTTTTTGGTGATTCAATATAAACATCTTTTGGTAAAACAGATTTAATAAGTTTTAAATCATTCAGTATTTCAGGTTTTGAAGGATCAAGTAATAAATCAATATAACTTAGCTTACCAATCTTATTTAATATTTCCTGAGCAGTTGAAATATCGCAGATAAGAATACCTGATAAAGCCTGCTGGCTAAATTTATCACTTGGTTTGATTAGACCAACAATTTTTAGTTTTTGATTTAGAGACCCAAAATTAATATCCAAAAAATCTCCAGTTTTAATTTTTGCCTTTTTTGCGAATCCTTCTTCTAAAAGAACTGTATTTGGTTCTGAAATAAATAATGAAATACTTTCCATATTAACGCTATTTGTTTTCTTTCCCTGGTTATCATCAAGATAATTTCTGAAAGGGCTTTCAACAAAAGGCTCAACCCCAAATAATCTCATTGATTTATTTAATGTTTTTACAAAAACAAAATTTTCTACTATTGGCGCAACATTTTTTATTCCCAACTCAATCCGTAATTTATTATAAATTTTTTCATCTATTTCACCTTTTGTACTTATAATCTGATGGGTTGCTTTTCCTGTAAGGCTTTCTGAAGAAAGCCTAAATGCTTTACCAGCACTAATATTAGCCAGATCAATAGCAACAATGACAGCAACTCCCAGGGCAACACCAAGAACCAGAAGAAAACTTTGTAAAAGATGTTTCTGGTTATAACGTAAACCCAGACGTAATAATACTGGTATCATTGAAATTCCTGAATTGGATAATTTTTTTTATCAATTTGCTGTAAATTTCCTTTTAGTAAAGTATATACCTCATCGGTAAAAGGGAGAATTTCAAAGCTGTGAGTCACCATTATCATAGTTTTTCCAGACTCTCTGGTTAATTGCAAAAGAAGACTCAAAACTTTTTTTCCTGTTTCTGTATCCAGATTACCTGTAGGTTCATCAGCAAGAATTAGTTCAGGATCATTAACAAGCGCTCTGGCGATAGCCACTCTTTGCTGCTCACCACCGGAAAGTTTGTCTGGAAAAGTATTAGCTCTATTAGCCATCCCTACTTTTTCCAGTAAATCATGTGCCATTTTTGTACTTTCCTTTTTACTAAAGCCGCTTAACTCCTTTGGCAGGGTAACATTTTCCAGCACAGTAAGAGTTGGTATGAGGTTAAAAAATTGAAAAATAATGCCAATTTTATTTCTCCTGAATAAAGTTCTTTCTTTATCAGAAAGTTTTGTCACCTGGATATCACCAATCCAGATATCTCCCTGATCAGGTGTATCAATTCCACTAATAATATTTAATAATGTGCTTTTTCCCGAACCGCTTTTACCAAGCATCGCTGTAAATTTATTTCCCAAAAATTCCATCGAAACATTTTCTAAAATTAGATGTTTTGTTTCACCCTCTATATAAGATTTACTTATTCCTTCTAACCTTATTGCTGTAGAATTTTTTGTTCCTTCCATTAAAATTTATTTTTCCCTAACTATAATTTAGCCGTAAAAAATATTAAACCACAGATTAAATAAATGTTTTAGTACTCAATTTCTTAAATCCTTTCCTTTGGTAAAGGAAGGTTAGGATGGATTCTTAAAAAAGTCTTATTCCCTGTGACTTAAGTTATAATTAAAAAATATATATATTCTTAAAATCAGAACATTATGAAAAATTACTGGTATGTAGCAGCATACTCCAAAGATTTAAAAGAAAAGCCTCTGGCCTGTAAAATTCTTGATGAGCCAATAGTTCTGTTCCGTAATAAGGAAGGTAAAGCCAGTGCTCTTGTTAACCGTTGCCCACACCGAAATGTATTTCTATCAAAAGGTAGAGTTATTTCAGGAAATATTCAATGTCCCTATCACGGCTGGGAATATAACAGCGAAGGTAAATGCGTCTTTATTCCATCATTATGTGAAGGCGAAAAAATACCAGGCTCGGCTGTTGCTCAAAATTATCAGGTTATTGAACAGCAAAATTTAATTTGGGTTTGGTTGGGTGACAGAGAACCAACAGAAAATGAGAAACCATTTGAAATACCTAATTACAATTATGATAGCTGGGGGTATACCTGGTTAAAACCAACTATAATAAAGAATTCAGTAAATAATTTAATTGAAAATTTTATTGATTGCTCACATACTGGATACATTCACGGAGGCTTATTTCGTACTCCTGCCAGCCATCTGGCAAGTACTTTTATCAAAAGGGTAAATACAGGTGTGGTAATTGATATAGATGAGGAAACAAATAATAAGGACAGTGTTTTTGCAAAAATTTTACTTGGAAAAGACAGTAAAGTAGCACATCAGGATCAGTTTATTTTACCTTCAATAGTCAGAGTCGGATACAGTATTGGCGAAAAGCGACATATAATCGGATATCAGATTTGTACACCAGTTGAAGATTTTGTTTCAAATGTCTTTGTTTGTGTTACCTGGAAACTTGGATGGCTGACAACATTTATTAAACCAATGGTCAATAAAATAGGTTTGAAAGTACTGGAACAGGATATCTGGATCCTTGAAGATCAGGCTGCTATTATCAAAAAATATGGGGAGCATTTTGTATCAGCTCCTGCTGATACTGCAAATAACTGGATCAAAGCTACTAGGCAGAATGCCCGTCAGGGAACAAATCCTCCTGGTGAAAAAGAAAGAAAGGTAGATTTTCGCCTGTGAAGAAGTGAGGCCACTTCGTTCAGTGAGGTCAGACAGCTAAAGCTGTCTTAGTGAGG